>JAZDOF010000751.1:0-4564 GCA_043799015.1 Pseudomonadota bacterium
TGTCCTATTCCATCGTCGAAGGTCCTGATGGTATGACCATCGATCCCGTGACGGGGCAGATTCGGTGGACGGCCATGCCTCAGCCCGGCGGTACGGCTACGGTCACCGTCAGGGTTGATGACGGAAACGGCGGGTTCGCAACACAGACCTTCAGCTTCATCGTTGACGACGTGAAGAACGAAAAGCCGTTTGATCCCGGCTTCTTGAGATACCCGTCCGGCTTCGGCAACGGTTTGCCGTCGGGATCGGAAGATACCAAGGTTACGCTGGGCGGGCTCTTCGGGGCCACTCCCATGACTGAGGCGCCCGGACAGATCCTGCCTTCAGGAATTGAATTGCCCAAAACCCTTGAGCAGGTACTCGAAGGCTGGGTTCCCGGACTCGATGAGATCATGCGCAAGCTTCACGACGAAGCCGATGCTCTCAAGAAGGGTCGTTCGGTGGATGATGCTCTCAGGAGCGCGATCCTGGGCGTGAACCTATCGACGGACCCCGATCCGGACGGCTACAACCTGAAGCAGCCCGGCTTGGACTACTTCGGCACCAAATCCCCGATCACCCCGCTGGAGGGGTATCCCGAGCCGACGGCAAAAGGCAAGAGGCTGGACTTCGATGCCCACAACATCCTTGACTGGGAGGATCTCATTCAGCCGAGCCTGGACTACTATGGTACGGAAGCCCCGGATACCCCGCTTGAGGGGTTCGCCGAGGCGGTGGAACAGGGCAAACGCCTGAACTTCTCTTACTTCCCCATAAGAGAAACGCTGTCGCTGAGGCTCGATGAGCTCAAGATCAGTGATCTTCTGGGACTGTAAGAAGCAAATATCCGTGATCGGGGTCCCATGGGCGTGCTCCACACGCCCATGGTCCTCAAGACGGCCGAGATACGACCGATCAATCCGGCACAACCCCTTTTGGCGCCCCCAAATAGGCGCATCGCGATATCACGGATCCCCATCTTACGACTAAACACATACATAACAGCCTGTTATGCCCTCATCTCAAAGCCGAGTATATTGAAACCGCGTTATTCACCTTGACTCCCGGACATCACATGAACTAGAATAGCGCTACACTTAGCCGTGTTCCCATGGCGGGACGCAAAAGCGCATCTATCGGGGAGGCCGAAGACCGTTGAGTCTTCCGGGATAGGCTGCAATCCGGAAAAGACGGCTCACTTCGCAGCCTCTTCCACGGTCAAACCGACCGGTCCCGTCGAACGCGCTGCATTTATTGTGTGGTCCCTAGGAATTGGGTACTGCACCCTTCGGCTTTCCCGGCATCCCGGAATGAATAGGCAAAAGCCGAAGAACAATATTACCCGGAGCGGGCCTATGGCGAACTGGCAATGGAAGACTGGAAGACGGATCGAGATGGTTTGTCTCGGCACGTTTCTATTCCTGGTATTGACGATTATCCATGGAATAATGTCGGGCTCCGACCATCCGATGTTGTTCGCTGGAGAAGTGTCCGCGTCTCAACAGATCACAGCTTCTCAAGCCGCTCAGCCGGCCTCGGGCGGTGCCCCCCCCGAGCAAGTCGGACAGTCGCGGGCCGGGTCCGATCCGCGCCTGAATAAAATTGAGGAGCTGGTAGCCCAGATCAAGACCACGGGTGAGCGTGCCGAAAGCAGGACCTATCACATCAAGCAAGTGGGTTCGGAAGTCATCAGGCTCGTCGAAATGGCCGTAATAGTCCTCGTCGTTATTGCTGCGGCGTTTCCGATAGCCATATGGCTGCTTTCCCGGAAGACCAAGGGCACCCTTCAGGGCCTCTCCCCCGAAATGGAGCAGACCTTGACCGAAGTCGAGGAACGTCAGGCAAGACTTGTCAGGGTTCTAAAGGAGCTTCAGAACGAGATAGATTATGTACACAGCATGTCCGTGCCTGAGCTGAACGACTTGGTGAAGCGAGCCGAAGAGGACCTGCAACTCAACGAGAAGGACCTCACCAACGTCGGCCTTGCAAAAACGGCCGCGGGAACTACCGTGCCGCTACGGCAATAAAGGCATGAAAAGGTCCCACAGGGCCGAGACCGGAGTGTTTCAAGCAATTACAGTGTCACGCGTTGAGAACTGCGGGAACCCTGAATGGTTGAGCGAATCGAACCAAGGTAACGTAGGGGCGGCTTTGCCGCAAATTTCAAGGAGCGTCACTATAGCGCCGGTGTGGGGAAATTATGCTCATGTACGACCCGCATCTCCGGCACATATCGGCCGGAAAACCTTGGGAGACGGATGACGCCTGCGGTCGGGAAACCTGTTGAATCCGTCCATGGTTTATTCTAAAATAAGTTACCCTTTTATTAGTATCCGCAGACTCCGAGCACAAGAGGAGGCACTCTTGTCACCGGGAAAAAGACAAGGGATATTGTCGGCAAAACTTGGTCCAAAACGGCTTGATCGGGGGAGCACGCCGTTCACCCATTCCGTGAGAGGAGCCGGTTTCAAGTGACTCCGCACGGGGCTGCATCGGACCATCGAGATCATTACCAACGCCGGCACGCAGCAATATTGCGACATCATAGGACTTTCGGTTTTGCGGGGCCTAAGTGCCCATATGTCGGTAACTCTTTCATTTACTCAAGGAAAAGAGGATCAACGATGTGATCGTATCCGTGGGCGGTGTGCCCCTCGGCCGCGACATCCCCCTCTCCGGTGATGAGAGGGTTGCCTGAGCGTATCCAAACGGCCCGACATGGACGCCCCCTCGGCCTTCAATCATAGACCCTCCCACCTTGGCTCAAACTGAACCTACATGGAGTCGGCATGCAGCCAGTGGAACCCTATCGCCCGAAAAACAACGTGCGTGTCGTAACGGCGGCGTCCCTGTTCGACGGACATGACGCGGCCATCAACATTATGAGGCGGATACTGCAAGCGTCGGGAGCGGAAGTCATACACTTGGGACACAATCGATCCGTTTCCGACATAGTAACCGCGGCCATCCAGGAAGATGCTCAAGCCATCGGCGTAAGCTGCTACCAAGGCGGCCACACGGAATTCTTCAAGTATATGGTGGACCTCTTGAGACGCTTTGGGGGGGACCACATCAAAGTGTTCGGCGGCGGCGGCGGAGTCATCGTGCCTGATGAAGTGCGCGAGCTTCATGCCTACGGCGTTGCACGGATCTTCACCCCCGAAGACGGACAGAGACACGGCTTGCAGGGCATCATCAATCAGTTTGTACAGGAGTCGGACTTTCCCACTTCCGACGGGAACTTCCCCTGTGATCCCGGCATGCTCGACACCCGGAACTGGAGGGTCATCGCCCAAGCAATCACCGCTATCGAAGTGGCCAAGGCTTCGGGCAACGGGGGTCTTCCGGGGACCCTCGCCGGGCTTGATGAACGGATAGCCGGAAGAATAGTCCCCGTCTTAGGGATTACCGGAACCGGCGGCGCGGGCAAGTCATCCCTCACCGACGAACTGGTCATCCGCTTCCTTGCCGATCAACCCGAAAAGACCATCGGGATAATCTCCGTGGACCCGACGCGTAGGAAGACGGGCGGAGCACTGCTCGGCGACCGCATTAGAATGAACTCGATCTACAGTGATCGAGTTTACTACCGTTCACTCGCCACCCGCACCATCGGCGTCGAAATCCCGAACCATATGGCGGAGTCCATCAAAGTGCTCAAAGCGGCGGGCTTTGATCTAATCATCATAGAAACAGCCGGCATAGGCCAAGGGGACGCGGCCGTGGTCCCCCTCTCCGATATTTCACTGTACGTAATGACGTCCGATTTCGGTTCCCAAAGTCAGCTCGAAAAGATCGATATGCTGGACTTCGCGGACCTGGTCGCGGTCAACAAGTACGACCGCAAAGGTTCGGAGGACGCGATACACGACGTGCGCAAACAGATGCAGCGCAACTCCGCGGAATTTCATCGCCCCCTACGGGACTTCCCGGTATACGGGACCATCGCGTCACGATTCAACGATGATGGAGTAACTTCCCTATACGTAGGCATCATTGATACCATCAACAACAAGCTCGGTCTCAGGTGGACCACCGGTCTTAAGGGAAGCCCGGATAAAGTACCGTCTTCACGTACCATAATCATACCTCCGGAGAGATCACGTTATCTTTCCGAGATCGCGGAGACCGTCCGTAGGTACCATGCTTGGGGCGAACGGCAGGAAGGCTTGGTGCGGAGGCTCTGGCAGCTCGACGAAACAGCCCGAGCCCTGCGGGAGACTGGTCTGAAAGAGGACTCGGCGGCTCTGCAAAGCATTCGCGATCTTCAAGAAGAAGTCGAACATCAGCTCGACCCCAAGGCGCTTCGATTAGTCGGCGAATGGGATGACATTCGGCGACAGTATACGGGGGACGATTACGTCTATTCGGTCCGAGGGCGGGAAATCAGATCGCCGCTCAAGAACAAGACCCTGAGCGGGACACCCCTTCCGCGCATCATGTTACCGAAATATCAGGATCGAGGCGAGATCCTTCGATGGCGTCTTAGGGAGAACCTCCCCGGGATGTTCCCGTACACTTCGGGGGTCTACCCCCTTAAGCGGGTGGACGAAGATCCGACCCGCATGTTTGCGGGGGAAGGCGA
>JAZDOF010000788.1:0-4190 GCA_043799015.1 Pseudomonadota bacterium
CGAAGCAACGTCCGGAGCGATGCCCGATCTTAGCAAGTGAAGCGCCAATGCGCGATAAATCGCCCCCGAGTCCAACAGCATGAACTCGAGACGCCTGGAAACAAGGCGCGCCGCCGTGCTCTTGCCGGCTCCCGCAGGACCGTCTATGGTCACCACCGTATCTTCGGGTCGTTTCAATACACACTCCTCATAGTGAGGCAACGCCGCAAAGCTCCAACAAAACGTTGATTCTGCTCCATGGTGCCGATGGTCACTCGAATGCAACACTCCATGCCGAACGAGGCGAGTGGGCGCACGATGATACCCTCGTGTAGGAGAGCCTCGTAAACGGGTTGAGCATTGCGGTCGAGGCAGAAGGTAACGAAGTTGGCCTGGGAAGGCACCACATCCAAGCCCATGGAACCCAGTTCCGATTCGAGGTAAGCCATCCCCTGCGCGGTCAGTTCCAGGGATCTACGGACATGGTCGTGGTCGTCCAGAGCTGCAAGCGCGGCCGCTTGGGCTGCGGAACTGACGTTAAAAGGAGGCCTCACACGATTGAGGAGGTCGATGAGCCAAGGCTCCCCAAGCGCGTACCCTACGCGCAATCCCGCCAATCCGTATATCTTGGAAAAAGTGCGCAGAACCAACACCGGGGGGGTCCCGCCCATGTACCGTGATCCTTCAGGGCAATCCGAGTCCTGAACGTACTCGCGGTACGCTTCGTCCATCACGAGGATGAGACCGGTTGAAGGCAGTTTTTTATAGAAAGACCCGAATTCGGCCTCCGATATTATCGAGCCTGTGGGATTGTTCGGCACCGTAAGGAACACGAACCTCGTCTTCTCGTTGACCGCAGCCGCCATCGCGGACAAGTCGAACCTGCGACCGGCCGAGGGCACCCATGCTATACGGCCCCCAAAGGCTTCAACCGCTATACGGTACATCGAGAAAGTGTTCTGCGACACGACGGCTTCGTCACCCGGCCGAACGAAGATATGCGCGGCCAGTAACATAATTTCGTCCGATCCGTTTCCCAATATCACCGAGGCAGGAGAAACCCCGTGACGTGCCGCGATAGCCGCCCGTAGGTCCGGCCCCGACGACTCCGGGTAAACGTGCATCGCACCAAGACAGGATTCGAGGGCGCGTAAGGCCATCGGCGAAGGACCCAGCGGGTTCTCGTTGGAGGCCATCTTCACCGCCCCGCTGATACCCAGTTCCCGCTGAAGTTCGGCGATCGGTTTGCCGGGGACGTACGAGGGAATTGATAAAATGTGAGGGGCTACCGCCCGGTCGGCCCAATCCGGTCTCCCATTACTCATGCGCGTATTCCTCCGCCGGTCGCGGCTTTTTTTGTCAACTCCATTGGTTATACCCCCCGCAAAAGACCTCAGTCAACAGCTTGACAGAAAGCCCGGGTTGATGTATTGCTCGAATACGACAGTGCTTCGAGGTAGTTATGACAAAAAGTGAATGTAAAATATTAACAATTATTCCCCATTTGCTAATAATACTACCCGTAATGCTGACCCCGATCTGCTGTTCCGCCGCACCCGCAGATCAACAAATCAGCCTCATAAACCGGGATACCGTCCATCTTCCCCTGAATCCCTTTCAGGCCCCTCCAAACCCATGGACACCCGTGGAAACGCGATATCCCGAGTATTACATCCATCCCACCATCGAATACGGCCTTGATTTTGTGCTCCCCGACACGTTCAGGAAGGGCCTGAAACTGGACGCGGGTTACGATCGTTCCGCCGGTGTGCCGACCGTCAACGCGGACTATTTGATGCCGATAAAGGCGTGGAAGGATCGGAGTCTAGTGTTTACGCCGAGACTCTCCATGTCGGGATCCCGAGAGAGTTTCTCCTTTGGGGCGGGCTATCGAAGGCTGCTGACAAAGAACACACTGGTGGGGGTCCACGCGTTCCACGACTGGGTAAGGCCGCGGCAATCCCAGGCCACCTTTCTTAGGGAGGCCGGAGTGGGTGTGGAATTGTCCGCGCTGCCCGGATGGCACTCGGACATCACTTTCTCAGCAAACGCTTATCTTCCCTTGAACGAGCGGTACTCGAATCATGACCGGCGTGAGACTGTGGTTTTCGAGGCCCTGCCGAAAGGCGCGGACGCACGCCTCGGTTTCGTCCTTCCGGCCGTATCCAAATATATAGACGCACGTATCGATGCGGAGATCCACGCGTATCAAGGCGACAACACCAATATTCTAGGCCACAGCGTGTCACTTTCGTTGAACTCACGCGACGGGATGCTCTCTGCGATGTGCAAACACGGCAAGGAAGCGGGGAAGGGCGATTACCTGGAATTCTCCGGGGCACTGACCTTGGCTGTGGACTGGCATGAGCTGTTCGAGCTGAGAAGCCCCGTTGCGGCTCCGTGCACGGTGTGTGAAGAGCGTTTTGATCGACGCCTCCAAGACGGTCTGCATTCTCGTACTACTCGAAAGCATGACCTCCCCGTGGATAGGCGCGAAAAACGCATAGCGCTGGCAGCAAGCGTCTATGACGGACTGGCGGCTCTGACCGGAGGATTCCCGTCTCTGCCCAACGAAACGGTGACCTTGCAGGTTTCCCCAAGCCCCTGGGCCGATCGAATGACGGTGCGTACCGATTCCAAGGGCTTTTTCAGCGGTAACCTGCGGCTTTCACCGGGCAGCTACAAGATCCGAGCGGTTCACAAGGAAACCGGTACGGTTTCCCAGGTCATCGGCTTGGTTGTGGATTGACTCAATTTGGAATATCTACACATTACGCCGGTATTGGCCGCCGACCTTGAACAGGCAGTCGGTGATTTGGCCCAGCGAGCAATACCTCACGGTTGACATAAGTTCCTGGAATATGTTGCCGTTTTCAAGGGCTACCCGAGCCAATCCTTGAAGGGCTCGATGGGATTCTTCCGCGTTTCTACTCTTGAATTCGTTGAGCCGATGAAGCTGGGACTGCTTTTCTTCATCCGTGGCCCTGGCGAGCTCCAGATTGCATACCGTAGAATAGTCCGCATTGGGGTTGATGAAGGTGTTCACGCCGACGATCGGATAGTCTCCCGACGACTTGAGCATCTCGTACTGAAGCGACTCATCCTGGATCTTGGTCCGTTGGTATCCTGTTTCCATGGCCCCCAAGACCCCGCCGCGCTGTGAGATGCGGTCGAATTCCGCCAGTACGGCTTGCTCGACAAGGTCGGTGAGTTCCTCGATGAGAAACGACCCCTGGTTGATGTTTTCCACTTTGGTCGGTCCCCATTCCTTGTTGATGATCAATTGTATGGCCAAAGCCCGGCGTACCGACTCCTCAGTGGGCGTGGTTATGGCTTCATCATAGGAGTTCGTGTGAAGCGAGTTGCAATTGTCGTATATGGCTATTAGTCCCTGCAACGTCGTCCTGATGTCGTTGAACTGAATATCTTGCGCGTGCAGCGACCTGCCGCTGGTCTGGATGTGGTACTTGAGTTTCTGTGACCGTTCGTTGGCCCCGTACTTGTCCCGCATGGCCAAAGCCCAAATCCGTCTTGCCACCCGTCCCAGCACGCTGTATTCCGGTTCCAGGCCGTTCGAGAAGAAGAAAGACAGGTTGGGTGCAAAATCGTCGATGTTCATTCCTCTGGAGAGATAGTACTCCACGTAGGTAAACCCATTGGCGAGGGTCAAGGCAAGCTGGGTGATGGGATTGGCCCCGGCCTCGGCAATGTGGTACCCGGAGATGGACACCGAGTAAAAGTTGCGCACATCGTTTCTGATGAAGTATTCCTGCACATCTCCCATCATCTTCAGAGAGAAGTCGGTGGAAAAGATGCAACTGTTTTGCCCTTGGTCCTCCTTGAGTATATCCGCCTGAACGGTCCCGCGAATATTTTGCAGGACGCCGGCTTTGATTCCGGAGGCTTGTTCGGGAGTGGGCTCACCACCCGTGGTTTCCCGGAATCGGTCCATTTGTTGGTCTATTGCCGCGTTCAGAAACATTGCGAGCATGATGGGGGCAGGCCCATTGATGGTCATGGACACGGAGGTGGCGGCCGCGCACAGATCGAACCCTGCATACAGCTCTTTCACATCGTCCAACGTACAGATGGAGACGCCCGAATTACCCACCTTGCCGTAGATGTCCGGCCTCTCTTCGGGATCCCGTCCGTACAGCGTTACGGAATCGAATGCGGTGGAGAGGCGCTTGGCCGCGCTGTCGCGGGATACG
>JAZDOF010000793.1:0-4897 GCA_043799015.1 Pseudomonadota bacterium
GTCTCCTTTCCTTGTGGACATTGAGCAGGAGATCCTGTCATCGAGGAACGCATCCGGAAAGAATGGGCCGGAGACGGGACGCGTGGACGAAAAGAAGGTGTTGGCCCAGGTCAAGACCATCCTGGGAAAGACGCCCTTCAAGTTCAAGTTGGAACAGATCGCGTCCCACTTACGGAAACGGAATGCGGATTTGGAAGTCACCACGGATCAATTGGCTTCCATCATAGGCCGGCACGGCGACGTAATAGGCCGAATCGCCGTATCGCCTCCGATTTACTACCTCAAATAGGCGAAACGTCATGTTGTTGTGGCCCGACCATATTCGGCGCGCATGCCTTTGTCCCCGGCTCATGGTGGACGAATACAAGAACAATCGAAGGCGCAAAATCTACTTGGATCCCGACATACTTCCGGGAGCTTTTTTTCACGACTCGGTTGCCGCTCCGATATTCAGAGCCATCGCATCGGGGAAGGACCGCGGCCTGATCAAGGTCGTCAAGGGATTCAGCGGGGACCAAAGGGCCTTGCACAACGAGTTGTGGGCACATCTGGACCGGCAGTATCTCACGCCGGCGTTTCTCGGTAGGGCCAGGCCCGGGAATTTGGCCGCGGACCACGTGATGGCATTCGCCAACGGCCTTGGGATACTGGCCGGCTTTCTCTCGGAGACCATTTGCCGGCAAAACACTCGTTTCAGGTCCGCGGAAGACCTGGTGAAATCCCTGTTTCTGCTTCCGGAGCAAGGAATTCACAAGGAATTCAAGACGGTCGGCGGTCATACCGTTCAAATCCGGGGAAAATACGACGCGCTGCTCTTTGACGCGGCAAAGAATGAGTTTGTTGTTCTGGAATTCAAGTGCAAAACGGACCATGAGCTTATCGGTGATTTGGAGCAAGTGGCCGTTTATGGGTGGATTATCCGAGAGACCTCGGGTACGCCTACGAGGGCCGCTCTGATCTACCTCGGGCAGGAGTCCCAAATCAAGGAGGTCTCCTGTGATGATTTGTCCCAAGCCTTTCAAGTAAGCGCGAGACTTATCGACGAAATAGCGGGGTGGCTTCAGGCGCCGGACCTGTCGACGGCGCAGGTCCCTCCCACCGTTCTGGAAGGGGTGTGCGACGTGTGTTCGTTGAACACGCGATGCGAAGCGCTCTTCGGACCAAGGGACCCCCTGTTGGGCTTCGAGCTTCGTTGTCGAACGGCGGCTTCTCCCGTCCCCGGCCCGGGATCGGAAGGTGTGTTGATAGGCCGGACCAGGGACCGTGATCCTGCCCCTGTATACTGGGATCCTTTCGCCGGGAACCCTCGTCTTCCCAACGGCCATATGCTCATAACCGGGACTTCGGGCTCAGGGAAAACCCAAGTCCTCAAGTCTCTGATTGCGGGTATTGTTGAAAAGGGCATGATCCCGATAGTATTCGATTTCAACAACGACTACACGGATCCTGAGTTCACGGAGAGGCACGGTTTGAGGTCCCATGACCCCTGTGACGGATTGCCGCTGAACCCGTTGGAGCTTGTTCCCGATCCCGTTTCGGGGAAAGTACGTGTTGCCAAGGGACTGTTCGAGACGTCGGGTATTCTTAAGAGAATTTACGGCTTGGGCGCTCAACAGGAAGCAAACCTGCGTAAGGCCATGGAAGATTGTTACAGGGATTACGGCATCACAAGAGACACCAGGGAAGCCCCCACCCGCGGATATCCCCCCTTCGAGCTGCTTGAATCCAAGATCGCCGCGTACCCGAACCACGTACCATTGCTTAACAGGTTGTCGCCCATTTTCAGCCTGAATTTGTTCTCGGGCGCCGGGGACGACAAAGGATTTGCTCGATTTATCAGCGTCCCCACGGTGATTAGGCTTGCTCCTTTGCCGACGGAGGAGGTCAAGCTGGCTGTGGCGGAATTCGTCCTTCTCAAACTATACAACCATCTGGTTGCGGGGCCGCATCGTTACCGGCCCGCCATGGCGGTCATAGTGGATGAGGCCCATAAGGTGAATGAATCCAATGCCGTGGTGATGTTGTTCCGTGAAATAAGAAAATACGGCGTGGCCATGATCCTGTCTTCTCAGAAGGCTCGGGATTTCCATGCCGACATCCACGCCAACGCGGGTTCCGGCTTGTACCTGAAGAACTCCGAGATAACGGACCGTAAATACATTGCAGACCAACTCAAAGGGACCGCCGCGCAAAAAGACGAAATAGTCGATCTCTTGGGGATCCAAACCAGTTTTGAAGGGCTTTTCCGCAACGACCATTATCAGCCGTTCGTGAAACTGAGGGTAATCCCGTATTTCGAGCGATACGGGGCGGCTGGGGAAAGGATGGACGCCGGAGTGCCGGACGGGGGCTGAGGAATCGACCGCGTGACAAGGCAAGAGTATCTTGCCTTTCATGCCCGTCAACTCAAATTTTAGTGGAGTAATTTGTGAAAAATTCGTAAAATTCGGCATCTCAATCAAGATGAGGCTGAAGCAATGCTTGTCCAGTTTACAGTAGGCAACTATCGATCTTTTAAGGAGCCATGCACCCTTAGCATGCTCGCGGCAAAGATAAAATCAAAAGACAAGCAATTAGACCGGGATAATGTGTTCGAAGCGGAAAGGGGGTTGCGGCTGCTGAAGAGCGTGGGCGTGTACGGTGCGAACGCCGGCGGAAAAACCAATCTTATCAAGGCAATATTGTTCATGAAATACTTCGTGCTGAGCCTTTCCCAAGACCGGCACGGCTCTCAGCTTGGGGACCTGGAAGTATTTCGGCTCGATACGATGACAAGGGATAGGCCGTCGCTCTTCGAAGTGGTGTTTCTGCTTTCCGGTCACAGATATCGGTACGGGTTCGAGATCGACAAGAATCAAGTGGTGTCCGAGTGGTTGTTCCGGGTGCCGTCATCGCGCGAGGCGAGGCTGTTTGTTCGTGAAGGGGACCGATTTACCGTCTCGGGGAAGTTCAGGGAAGCTCGACGGCTGCAAGCCCAAACCCGTAAGGATGTCCTTTTCTTGTCCGTGTTGGCTCGCTACAACGACCCTGTGGCGATGGAGATCCAGGGCTGGTTCGAGGATTTGGATGCCTTTCTCGCAGGGTTAGACCCGTTCTACGGTTGGCGTAGCTATGAGTATATGAAAGATGACGCGTACAGAAGACGGGTAACGGACTTTGTTGAACGGTTGGACCTGGGTATTGCCGCCGTCAAGATTGAAGAAACGCCGCACCCGGTCACTGACGCGATGTCGGAATTGCCGGATTATATGCGTAAGATGATGTGGTTGACGTCCGAAGGGAAACGAATAAGGATCGGCACCGTGCATCATCTGCGCAACGAGGAAGGCGGATTGACGGGAACCGAGACCTTCGATCTTGAACGACAGGAGTCGGCGGGCACCCAAAAGCTCTTTGCCATGGCCGGTTTAATGGTAGATGTGCTGAGTAAGGGTAGTGTTCTCGTCGCCGACGAGCTGGACGCCAGGCTACACCCACTGATAACCTCAACAATTGTCCGGATGTTTCACAGCCCCGAAGCCAACCCCAACAACGCTCAATTAATCTTCACCACGCACGACACGAATCTTCTAAGACCGGGTTTGCTGCGGAGAGACCAAATTTGGTTCGTCGAAAAGGATGAAGTCGAGGCATCGCATCTGCACTCGCTGGTTGAATACAGAATTCGGAATGACGCCATCTACGAAAAAGACTACCTGCTGGGCAAGTACGGGGCGATACCGCTCTTGGGCGGCCTACAATCGATCTGGGAACACGACGATGTTTGACACCTCGGCATACCGAAAATCGGGGCGCAAAGTTCAGGCGCCGAAAGCGGGGGCAAGACCGCTTAGAGGGAGCTTCCTCATTGGTTCGATCTTCCGTACTTCGGAGATTTGTGGTATGTGAGCCGCCAAGAACCGTGGTATGGAGACTCGCTGATGGACAAGCGCATCATCCTTGCGGCGGCTGTTATCGTGACGGCCGCGTTGTTGGCCGGTTGCGGGCCCGGGCCGTCCGGAGAAGCCGATAAGGGGAAACCCTCAAAACCTATGGCTCGAACCGAATTGATAATGGCCACCGGCGGGACCGGCGGAGTTTACTTCCCCCTCGGCGGCAGCATGGCCAAGGCTTGGAACGACGCCATCCCCGGTTTGAACGTTACCGTACAGGCCACAGGGGCATCCGTGGCCAACATCAGACTGCTCGCTAAGAAAGAAGTGGACTTGGCGCTCGTCCAAAACGATATAGCGGATTACGGCCGCACCGGGAGGGAAGCCTTTGCCGAGAAGAAGGAGAAGTACGAGAACTATTTGGCCGTGGCGGCGTTGTATCCCGAAGTGGTGCAGATAGTAGTCCGCGCGGACGGCCCCATCCGCCGGGTCGAGGATCTTAAAGGCAAGAAAGTCGTGGTCGGGGCCGCGGGTTCCGGCACGGAATTGGCTTCCCGCCAAATACTGGCCGCGTACGGGATGACCTACCAGGACAATAAAGACCTTAAGCCTCTGTTTCTTGGTTTTGCGGAAGGGGCCACGGTCTTGAAAGAGAACTCCGCGGACGCCCTCGTGATTGTGTCCGGTATCCCCAACGCTTCCCTCGCGGATGTGCAGACTACCGCCAATATCCGTCTCCTGCCTATCGCTCCGGACAAAGTGGCGGGGGAACATCCGTTTTACGTAGCGTTCAAGGCCGCCGCGGGCACATACAAAGGCATGGACCATGACGTTGAAGTGCTTGCCCTGAAAGCCATGCTGGTGGTTCGCGACGAAGTCTCCGCGGACCTCGTGTATGAGATGACGAAGACGCTTTTCGAGAACACGGGCCGAGTAGGCCACGCCAAGGCCAAGGAGTTCGATGTGAACCTCGCGACCCGAGGCGTCACCATCCCCTTACATCCGGGCGCGGCTAAATACTACAA
>JAZDOF010000798.1:0-3482 GCA_043799015.1 Pseudomonadota bacterium
GATCGTCACGCTTAAGCATCTTAAGCGCGGCCATGCCCGCACTCACGGCAAGGGGGTTGCCGGACAGAGTTCCCGCCTGATACACGCCGCCATCCGGCGCAAGCATATCCATGATACGGGCGGGACCGCCGAAAGCCCCCACAGGTAGTCCGCCGCCTATGATCTTGCCAAGGCAGGTAATATCGGGTGAAACTGCGTAAAGTTCCTGGGCGCCGCCCAAGGCCACCCGGAAGCCCGTTATTACCTCGTCGAAGATCAACAAGGCCCCGGATGCCGTGCAAAGCTCACGAAGACCTTCCAGAAAGCCGTCTACGGGAGGCACCACGCCCATATTACCGGCAATCGCTTCCACCACTACGCCGGCTATCCCTCCGGGAAACCTGTCGAACGCCTCTCCTACGGCTGAAAGGCTGTTGAACGGAACCACTATGGTTTGCTCCACAACGGCAGCAGGCACGCCCATGGAATCGGGGATTGAGAACGTCGCGGCCCCGGACCCGGCCGTTGCCAAAAGACCATCGGAATGTCCGTGATAGCACCCCGCGAACTTCACGATCTTGTCGCGGCCGGTTACCCCTCGGGCCAGGCGAATCGCGCTCATGACCGCTTCGGTCCCCGAACTCACCAGCCTCACTTTCTCGATTGAGGGCACGATCCCTGCAATGAGCTCGGCCATCTCAACCTCGCGACGAGTGGGGGCCCCGAATGAAGTGCCTGCTCTCATTGCCTCGTCTATGGCCGCAATCACCTCGGGGTGGGCATGTCCGAGGATGAGCGGGCCCCAAGACCCCACGTAGTCTATGTACCGATTTCCGTCCTCGTCAACGATCTTCGAACCTGCACCCGAGCGTATGAAGCGGGGTGGGAGCCCAACCGACTTGAATGCTCTTACGGGGGAGTTCACTCCTCCGGGAATTACCTGTTTAGCTTGTCTGAAAAGTTGTTCGGATATGGTAACGTCGACCATGTGTAAGTCCTCGAAATTATGTATTGGATGCCGAAAAACGGTCTGCACCGGACCGGTGATCGTTTGGCGCCGCCACGCCTCTTTGAGGCACAACGAATTATGGAAATGCCTTTCCGGGGAAAAGGCGATTCATCGACAGGTTCCGGATCCAGGCGACCGGCGGTCGCTCTTGCGATGGAACCGGCGATATATGGAATGCCGATCCGTGGCAACCATTCACTTACGGGCGGACAATTCCAATCTCAACGTGGCGCAGGCTTTCCAGCCTGCGAATTTCCTTAGTGCGATCTCGGCAGGCCGGAAAGCCTGTCCCACAAGAGTGAATGGTTACGATCCGTGTGCGAATCGTCCGACTAGTCTCCGTCCCCGAAGTAAGTCATACTGATCTTCTTGAGTTCGCGTTCGCTGAACAAAATCTCGTACTTATCTATTTTAGCCGTTTCGGCCATTCTCCGAACGATTTCCATGCATCCGTCTTCAGACGCGGCATGAATCATCGTGAATAGTGTTCCGCCGTGCTTCCCGAAAGGCGGGCGTTCATAACAGTGGGTGACTTCAGGAAAGGCTGCCAAAGTATGGCCTACTTCCTGCATTTGTTCGGGCTTCACGGCCCATACCACCATGCCGTTGAACTCCATGCCCGCGTCGATATGGCGGATCATGGCGCCCATCCGTCTTATAATGCCTTCAGCCTGCATTCGTCGGATTCGGCCGATGACTTTTTCCTCGGTGGTGCCCAATTCCTCCGCGATGTCCCGGTATGGTTGCAGCGAATCGCCCAGGTCTCCTTGGAGCGCAGTCAAGATTAGCTTATCGAGATGATCCGGTTTCGGGTCGGACATTGTACTGGCTTTCTCCTTCGATTCCGCCTACTATATACGTTTGAGGCCTTTATGAACAGTGAAAACGGTGCTCCACACTTCTTCTTTGCTTTGGGAATGGAACAGAAGCCGTTCCTTGATCGTGTCGAGGTGGTACGCCGCCGCCGTGTGGGAAAGGCCGTGTACAGAGACGCTTATTTCGAAAAGCGGCATCTGGTGGTAGTGAGGAGCGGAATAGGTCCCACCAGGGCTGCGGCCGCGGCGCGGTGCGCCCAGGGGCGGCCGGAGGCTTTTGTGGTCGTGGGCACCGCCGGGGCTTTGGTTGGGGGTTTGCCCGCCGGTCACGTAGTAATCTCAACCGCCACCATGCCTGCGAAGGAACCCGACCGCCGGCTTTACTCGTCGACGGGCCTCGTGAAGGCCCTTTCCCAAGCTTGCTCGGTTATGGGCATCTCATATCGGTGTGAGCCCATCGCCACATCGGAACGCGCTGTTTTCGACAAACGTGAAAGGCTGTTGCTGCACGGAGCCACCGGTGCCCATGCGGTAGACATGGAAAGCCACGCTGTTGCGGTTGAGGCCCAAGCACTGGGGCTGCCGTTCGTGGCGGTTCGAGTCATATCGGACGATATCGACTCCCCGCCGCTCCCTGATCGCGGAATGCTGAAGGACGCTCTAAAGCACCCGACGAAATGGCCCACGTGGCTTCGCGGGACGGTTAGATGGGCCGTATTCCTAAGAAGTTTTCGACGGTCGTTGCAGGTGCTCCCGCCGGTGTTGGTTAGGTGCCTAAGAACCTGGGACAGGAACGCCTTGGGTGCCGTTCCCGGCTCACCCTCGGCGGCGGAGGATCAGCGCTGAATAACTTCGACCCATCCATATCGGTACCGGACGATGAACGCGGGTCGAGTTACCGATCCCTTGATTACTACACGGGCGAAAGAAGCGACATCGCGGGTCTCATGCCCCATGGCGTGAAATCCGTGCTCGAAGTGGGATGCGGTGCGGGGGGCACGGGTCGATTACTCCGAGAGATGGGAATCGAGGTGCTAATCGGCATCGAAATCAATCCCATGCCTGCCGATTTGGGAGGAACCCATTACACCAAGCTTCTTGTTGGTGATGCGGAAACACTGGATCTTTCGTGTATTCAGCCGGAATCCCTGGACTGCCTGCTCTATCCGGACGTCCTGGAGCATTTCAGAGACCCTTGGCAGGCGCTCAGGAACCACCTGGTTCTTTTGAGGCCCGGAGGATACGTTATGGCGAGCATCCCAAACGTTCGCTACTACAAGGCCGTACGCGATCTTGTATTCAAGGGTCAATGGGAATACGCGGATGCGGGAATATTTGACCGCGGTCATTTGAGGTTCTTCACGTGGTCGTCAATCGAAAAACTTTTTGAAAACTGTGGATTGGACATAGTTAGAGTGCAGGAGAAGGTGAGAGGTCCCTACCTGCTTAAATTGCTAAACATTTTGGCGCTGAACCGGCTGAGAGGATTCCTGGTAAAACAGTATCTGGTGGTCGGCAGGAAGAGTTGAGAGCTCTTCATATTCTGCGATGCCGAACCGGAGGGCACCGGACGCTTTCGGTATTTTATTCAACAGCGCCTCTCGGCCGAATCGTCATGGAAGCAGCACGGAGCCGAACGGTCACGACGGCTCCCTTCCTTGTAATCGTTCACCACGAAG
>JAZDOF010000811.1:0-5221 GCA_043799015.1 Pseudomonadota bacterium
GGAAATAAAGGCCGAGCAAGAACAGAAAAAGGCTAAGGCCGCGGCCGCAAAGGAAAAGGCACCGGTGGCAACGGCTGAAGCGTAACTCAAATCGCTTGGACGGTCATATTTAGGTTAGGCACGGAGGAAAGGGTTTACGGTCCGTTTCTCCGTGCCTGATTCGTTCTGCGGCCGTACCTACGAAGCATGAACGTTCGCCGCGACGGCTCGCCGGCCCCGGAAAATCAAACCACGAAGGCACCAAGACACGAAGGAAGCTTTGCAATAATTGACAAATACCGGTTGACTTGCGGATAGTGCGCGCCTGTCAGTGAAAGCGGGCGCTTGGCCCCGCAGAGGTCTGAAAAACATTAGCCTTTGATTTCTTTGTGCCTTTGTGTCCCTTCGTGGTTGATTCCTCATCTATTGTGGTGAACGAGTACCGAACTTTCGGCAACCGGTATAACGTCGGGTTCTATTCCCGTGTGTACTTGAGGGATCGGGGCCCGAGCCTTTTCGGCGCGAAGGGGTTGAAGTTCCATCCTCTGTATATGTGTATTGTTCTTATGACGTTGCCGTGGTATTCCACACCATAGCCGGGAAGCTCCTCCACCCTTTCAAAGTTCTCGTATATGGAGGCCCTTGACTCTGATGAGGGCGCCAAGGGCTGAGGCGACACGAATAGGATGTTACGACCCGCCAGATTATCAAAGGAAGGTTCCCATACGTCGAACTGGGTGGGCCGTTTCCACGGGGCCAGGTACCTGACGTACGGGTTGCCCGGCACGTTGAACTCCAGCAATGCGCATATCTGATAGCTGTCGCCTGCAATCACATCGCCGTTCTTTGTCACGGCTCTCACATGTCGTCCGAGACCGTCCCATCCTCGGGTTTCCCAGACGATGCGATCCACCTTTTCCAGCTTTTTCTCCAATGCGGCCGGAAGCAGCCCTATCCACGCATGAAGGACCGTCAGGACCACCGGGCCAACGGCCAGGATCAAGGCCCAACGGCGGAAGCGAGGGTCTAGGAATCTTGGGAACGCGGATTTCTTGTCCGCATCGGCTCGGCATATCATCTCCACGGCGAGTATTATGGCCGAGGGGTATCCCATTGAAGCCCAGTTGGCTTCTACGTGCCCCTTGAACGCAAGCACTCCGAAGAAAAGCAGCGGGAAGCTGAAGACGAGCAGAAGAATTTCTCCGGGATCCGGGTGCGCCGGATTGCGCTTGCAGGCCCGCCATAGACCAGCCGTTAAGGCGAGGTAGAAAAATGGAGAAATAATAATAAATTGGGCTGCATGATACCCCAGGCCGTCGGCGAGTCGTCGCGTCCAATCAAGGGACCCGGTGCCGATGAATAGAACGTGGTTCAACGATGCCCAGTGGTGAGCGATGTTCCAACCGATAATGGGTAACATAAAGGTCCCGGCAATGAGTGCTCCGATCCAGGGCCCGGGTTGCAGCACAAGCCGGCGATGCGAGGGGCTTAATAGAAGGAACAATAGAAGGCACGGCAACACCAAAACGCCCGTGTACTTGCTCAATATTGAAGCCCCGGCGGATGCACCCATGACGTAAAACCATCGTTGGTCTTCGCTTCTCAGGAAACGTGCGGCGGCCCAGAGTGCGCAGAGCTGGAAGAACATAAGGGCATTATCGTGCATGGCGGCCGCGGCCCCCAGCAGACCGAGCGGCGTGAGGTTCAATATCAATGCCGACAGGAGCGCCCTATGAGTGCTGCCGAAGAGTAGAAGGCTTATGCTGTAAACCAGCCAAGTGCTCGCCGCACTTAGGATGAGGAAAGGAAGGCGAACCGAAAAGGGTGTGTGCTCCCCAAGAATCGCCGTGGATAGGCGGACAAGGTACGCGGTCATGCCCGAATTGTCGAAATAGGACCAGTCGAGCCTACGCGACCAAGCCCAATAGCTGCACTCGTCGGGTATCAGGTTGAAATGGTGCGAGAAAAGGATTCTCCATGCAAAAACAAGGACGAGGAGCGTCAGCATGGCTCCTATCCCGGGGGTGCCCGTTCCGGGAACGTTGCGGGTATCTGTGTTTGAGGTAATGTGTCGGTATGGCGCGGCGGGCAATAGGAACCTTGTCTTCTTTGCAATGGGACGAGGCGGGCTCAGCTCTTGTTACCGTCGGATCTCAACGCGGCTATCCTCGCATAAACCTCGCCTCTGTCTTCAGGATGACCGTCGAGATACTCTCCGATGATGTCCCTTTGTATGGTTTCCGCGGGCAGCCGTCTCAGCTCCGCCTCCATGGCTCGTCGATCGGCATTTCCGCCCGAACCCTTCCCCCTAAACAGCAGTTCCAGGGCCAACGCCTCAACGCGTTCCTTCGGAGGGCCCGAAAGGGTTTCCATCGCCTTGCGGCGCCGTTGGAACTCGAGCTTGTCTCCGCCTATGCCGGTTGCGAGCATTATGAATACCAGGACCCCCACTACGGCGAGGCCCATGATGATGATAAAAGCCATTTCCTCTCCCTCGCGCCGGACGTCCGTCGAGGTGCATATCGCCGGAAATATGCTGCCACAGAGGCGCCGAGCGGTCAAGCGAGCGCTGAACACTGCTCCGGCAATTGACACTCCCGCCGGTTTACCGATAATCATTCCCTGGTGGAACGTGCCGGAGGAGGTTCAGGTCTCTGCAATGATACGATATCTTTTCAAGGAAGCTGAATTGAGTTGCATGATGGGGTCAAGCCGGGCACGAGGGTTCGGAGACGAGGTCAAGTCGAATTCCGAGGATTGCACGTGCCTGAAGGTATGGTCCGCGGAGCGTTCCTTATTCTTGAGATCGGTCATGGTTGCTGCCGCACTCCTAATGGTTTTCGTCGCGGCACGGTCCCACGCCTTGGAAGCCGACACGGCTTTGGACAAGGAGCTCAGGCGAAATTGTCGCTGGGGAAAGTTGGATCAGGTGAAAAAATGCCTTTCCAATGGGGCCTCGGTCGACTCCAAAGACCCCGAAGGCGGCTTGACTCCGCTCCACATAACCTGTCGTGCGGGTCATTCGCACATTGCCCGGTTGCTTATCGAGCGCGGTGCAGGGGTCAACGCCGTCAACGGATCCGGACAAACCCCGTTGATGGTTGCCGCCGCAAATGGGCGACTCCGATCGGCCAAGCAGCTACTTGAAAACGGGGCGGATATTGATGTGAGAGACCGGCAGGGTCGTACCGCGCTCATAAGTGCCGCGGAGAAGGGTCACACCGAAGTGGTTAAGCTCCTGCTCAAGTCCGGAGCCGCCGCGACCGTCACGGACGAACGCGGTAACACTGCGGAAGCTATCGCCGTAAAGATGGGACATGGCGGCGTTGAACAGGCCGTAAAGAAGTTTGTGGGCCGTAACGGGGCGGAAGGCAAGTCCAAGAGCTCGGCCGCTGCCGCTCCGAATGGAAAGATGCCGGGCATGGGACCAGTGACGGCGAGAGGAGCCGGGCCCATCGGGAAAGGGTTGCACGCCGCAGCGGCAGAAGGAGACCTTGAGGGGGGGGCGAGCCTCATAGAAGCGGGAGCCGACGTAAACGAAAGAGACGTCCTCGGCAACACTCCGCTCATTATTGCCGCTATTTACGGTCATTTGGGCATGGTGCAGATGCTCGTCGAAAGGGGCGCGGACGCTGAGGCCGTGCAGATGGGGGGACTGAAGGCGTCCGATTGGGCCAAGAGGCTCGGTCATTTATCCATTGAGCAACTCCTGGCCAGGTACTACGAGTTGTCCAAAATCCCGAAGGCCTCTGATGGAGAAAAGCCCCCGGTCCGGCCGGAACGGAGTCTTGACATGGCGAAGGAAAAGCCGTCGACCGTTGAGCAGTCCCCCGTTGCGGCTGCCGAAATAGAGCCGCCGAAACCGTGGGAATCCGGCCCCGTGGAATCGGTGCCAGCGCAAAAAGAAGCACCTCGGGTCCATTCTCGGCCTTGGAAGACGATCAGTGTCAATGGATTGGGAAAAGCCGGTCCGGAGATAATCGACGGTCTTAGGATTCTTGCGGACTCGCCGGTAATAGTGGAGTCGCTCAAGGACGAATTAAGAA
This sequence comes from Pseudomonadota bacterium, assembly GCA_043799015.1. Lineage (GTDB taxonomy): Bacteria > Desulfobacterota > Desulfomonilia > Desulfomonilales > Desulfomonilaceae > JAZDOF01. Next base: position 4,026 of record JAZDOF010000811.1, read on the forward strand.
GGGCGGAAGCGACTTATGCGATTGAAGAACTCGCTGTTCCCAATACGGATATTGCCGCCGTCGCGTTGCTGGGCCAAGGCGGGGTTGCCGTAGCCTCGACGCGCGGCTCGTTGAACGGGATCAGGCTCAATTTGGGCGAGCCCTTCCTTGACCGTTCCCCCGAAGAGGTCCGGGTGTACGACGGTGCTCCCCCTGAAGTTTTTGTAAGGGTGGGGCCCGAATCCCGTGAATGGACCAAAGCTGTAGCAATACCCGTCATCGACGACGGAAAGGTGATAGGATCGTTGGTCGGGTTCGTTAGGGACATGGATGATCAAGGCCTTCGGACCAATTCCGGATCCCGAAAGTCCCTGAATGGACGGTAGGGCAGGAGGAGCCGCCGGTACGGAACGCGGAGCACCGCTGGGCGGTCCGGCCCGGCAGTGCGAGATAGGGGAAGCGGCGACCCTTCACAATCAACCGGACCGTTTCCCCAACATGACATTAATCCAAGATTTCCATCAGCTTTCCGCAGCACGGCGGAATGCGGTCGCCTTTCTTGAGCATGACGTATTTGTTGCAGGTCTGACAGTAACAACGGCAATCCTGCTCCACTCGCACAACAGGGTAATCCGGCGTCCCTTTTGTGTCCATCCCTTCAATGGCGAATCTGGCGAAAGCACTCGCCTGAGGAATGTACTCTCCCACCGGGACCATTTTCTTGTTGAAGCGTGCACAGTCAACCAACACACGCCAGAGGGTTTGAAGCTTAGCGGTTTCGTCGGCGTTTTCAGGGGTGAACTCAACCAGGTTCTTGTCGATGTTGATCTGCATTCTCTATAACCTCCAGTCTTATTTGGACTAATAATCAAGGCAGGCAGCCTTGCATGGGTATGCCGGATCTATGGGCGGTAATATTGGTTTGTTGTGCGGTCCCGGTACATATATGAGTCATTTGTCCGGATTGTAGGTCGGCGCCGTCTTGGGCGATTTCCCCTTCAAATTGGTATGGTAATAGGAGTACGTCAGGGGCTCCCCGGTGCGTAGGACTTCGGCGGCGATCACGTCTCCCACGAACAGCGTGTGGGTCCCCACGTCGACCTCGTCGATCACCCTCGCTTCCAGTACACTCAGACAATGATCGGTAACCAAAGGGACTCCGGTAGAGCCCTGAATGAAACCGGCTTTCGATAGTTTGTCCTCGTTTCTACCGGACT
>JAZDOF010000835.1:0-2035 GCA_043799015.1 Pseudomonadota bacterium
CCCGTTCATTGACGTCGGCCCCCTCGTCGATCAGCCGTTTGAGCTTCTTGAAGTCTCCCGAAATCGCCGCGGACACTACGGAGTCCGCGGCCCCATCGCATCTGCCCGGGGATGGGGGAAAGAAAGCGGCAAGCAGTATGATTAGGCAAATGTAATGCACCGTGTGACGTCGAATCATTCCCTCTAAGCAGGCCATGAACAAGCTCCTCCGGATTGAAGCCGGAGCATGTCCGGCCCCGTAGAATGAATAGCGGCAATCGGACCATCTTCTAGGTATCAAAAGCGACCAAGTGACCGTCCCGTTCGTTTTCGGAAGCATTATCGGCAGCTAGGACCGCCTTGTCCGCCGTCTCCGGATCAAGGAACATACGGCCGCAGCTTTCGCATACATTCGCAGGCACCCCTTCGATCACTAAGCTGGTTATCCCGCCGTGAAACGGCAGGGCCACGGTGGAGGCTCTTACCGTACCGGCCGAGCAAATCGGACATCTCATAGCGACCCCCTGGGCCGACGCTCGATCATACCGAGGGTCGGCATCGGACTTTGCCACATGCCATATATATATATCACGGAACAGCGTTTGCGCAAACAAGCGGCCTTTTCCGGCGGAGCGAAGAGGCGACGACCGCCCATCCCCGCTTGCTCCGGTCGGCTACGGCCGTATCAGCGCAATCAAGCCGAATGAGGCGATTATCGCGCCCGATATCCTATTGACCCATATCCGTGCTCGATGGTCGAACTTCTCTCGAAATATGCCGATCCCGCAGGTCAGGATGAGCCACCACGACGCGGAGCCCACAAATACTCCCAAGACCGTAACGCCGGCGGATACGTAGTCGCCGCCCTCGCAGCCTAAGCCCAAGCCGGCGAATACGGCGCCGAACGAAAGGATGGTCATGGGATTTGTCAGGGTGAGAAAGAAAGTTGAAGCATATGCTCCGGCTAAGCTTTGTGCTTCGCCCGCGTTCGATTGCCCCGCGGGTCTTGACGACAGCGTTTTCACGCCCAGATAACAAAGAAATATTCCCCCGATGATGCGCAGCCACTCCAGTCGGCTGATTAGGATGCTCGAAACAAGAGTGAGGCCAAATCCTGCTGTTGCACCATATATGGCGTCTGCGGTCGCGGCACCCAGACCGGAAACGATACCGTAAGGGCATCCGTCGGTTAACGTGCGCCGTATGCATAGCACGCCGATGGGGCCCACCGGCGCCGCAATCGACAAGCCGATAATGACACCTCTGAAGAAAAGAGCGACTTCCATGTGTTTCCGGTTACCTTTACGGCGAGACCTGAATCCACCCGCATGCCCGCCTATGCCGAGCCTCGTCCTGCCGCATCGGACTGGGTTGAGGGGCCTCAAACGAGAAAATGCAGAGGTTATTCGACGCGTCTTGGATCGTAAGGATTGATGCGGCAGCGTTCACATGGAAAGGAAGTGGACTCAATCCTGGAAACTCGTTGGGTCTCAGACCACGGTTGAATGAACCATTGACAGTATCAACCGGTTATCATCTGAATTTTTGGGGAGGGGGTGCCGGGGGAGGAATTTTCTGCAAAAAGCTTCTCCCCCGGCGATCTTACCTGTTTGAAAACGCTTTGGTATTACTTATCTCCGGGATGAGGCGCCGGGCCGGAGCTCTGTCCGTTCCGGTGCACCAGTTCCTGCTGTGCATCTTTGAAAAGATTCGTAATTTCGTCGATCCGTTCCTGGGATAGTTTGTATCTGTCGGGCGGCTCGGGCGGCGGTTGGTTCATCTGATGGCTCACCCGGCCTTGGGACCCCGAGGTCTTACCGTCCGAAGTGATCCGGTCCGGAGCACAGAGGGATGCCTGGGGAAGAAGGAAAGAAACGAGGCACGCTACAGCGGGGAATACGGCTTTCATTTTCAGCTCCGACGCGAACTGCAACGCAACAATATTTATCATAAATGAGCGGCAGTTTCAAGCGGATCACGGTATTACCGGGGTCCGCTTGTTGCTTATCGGCCTAACAGACTATTATCAGGGCCGGGTGCCCGCCGTCGGCATGAG
>JAZDOF010000839.1:0-2212 GCA_043799015.1 Pseudomonadota bacterium
GTAACCTTTCGATCTCTCGGATGCCGGTGCCTACGGCGACGATTTCAATTTCCGTGATGTCGCCGATGATCTCAAAGGATGCCATTGTTGGATTCCCGAAACGGCCCGGTGGTCCGAGCCTCTCTTCGCAGCCCTCTAAACAGCGTGATCGGTCGGTTTCTCCAGAGACCATCGTACCGCGCGGCAGGTCGCACCGTCAAGGGCCGGCACGGCAAGGGGTCCTTTCTCATGCCCACGCCGGCGGATCGACCTCACAGCGGTCATTGACTTTAATCGCCGGTGTCACCCGAAGCGTTGGTGAAGAAGGTATTCATGAACCGCTCTACTAAGGCGTGGAGCCCCTTCATTCGATGAGTTGACGCGAGCTGGTGGAAACGGTATCGTACGAGGCATGTGGGAGCCGTTCCAGGTCTCTGATGAAAAAGCGGAAGACGGTGCATCGCTCCGGTCCCCAGCGGAAAAGATGTCGTTGCCGGGAAGCGACCTATGGAGACCACCGAATTATTTCGGACCACATGCAAACTCATCCATGTTGGAGTTCGATGATGAGGACCGGTAAACTCATTGAAGAGGCACTTTCTCTTCCTGTTGAAGAAAGGGCGCTCATAGCGGATTCTCTGCTGCGAAGCCTGAATACGCCGGAAACCGTTACAGATGCTCAATGGGCCGAAACGGCGAGGAAACGACTCCAAGAACTTCGTTCCGGAACAATAAAGCCGATTCCCGGAGATGAGGTATTCGCCAAGGCCCTTGAACGGCTAATCAAGTGAAATACGCGTTTCATCCGGAAGCGGAGGCGGAATTTTTCGTGCTATGGACTATTATGAGGAACGTGAACCAGGTCTCGGTTCCGATTTCGCTATGGAAGTCCACTCGACCATCGGGAACATTCTCAGTCTCCCAACAGCTTGGCCCATTATTGAAGAAGACATGCGACGGTGCCGGGTTCGCCGTTTTCCCTATGGGATCATCTACTCGCAACATGAGGACATGATCTTCATTCTTGCGGTAATGCATCTGCGCCGAGACCCGGAGTACTGGAAAGTCCGACTTGACTCTTAGTATCCTGCCGATTATCCGCGTAAGAGCCGCGTTCCCCGCCACGGTAAGCCCGCGGCCCAGGATCGCCTTGGCAACGGCATTGGCCACAATCACCGCCACCCGGTAAGCGGCGAAGCCGCTGAAGACAACAGCGGCCTGCAATGCCGCAGTGACCGCCTGGGGTGTATAGTTGGTCGTCTTGATTCCGAAATCTCGAACTATTTCCTGAAGTTGTTCCGTCGTCATCTCCTGCATCGAGTCCATGAGGATCGTCATCAAGAGGTTCATCTCGATGATCGAGACGTCCGCCTGCGGTATGCCATGTTCCACTCCCTCACTGAAGGGCGGCACGGGACCGTGGGGGGCACAAGAAAACCTGCTCTTGGGCCGGCTGTGTTTCATATCAGTCTATCCCGTCCAACCTGTTGCCCGCGCTCCGGCCGCAGAATCGCATCTCTTACCGCCAAAGCACCATCAACAGGACAGCCCCGCAGCCGACGGCGATCACGGCACAGGCAAGTGCCGAGAGCCAAGTGGTTTCCCGACGCGGACGGTATTAAGCCGTGGGCGTTTCTCCCGGAAGAATTGTGTACGGAGTACCCGGTTGATGCCCATGGCCGGGCAGGAGTGGGTGGTATTCGCTCCCCGTTACAAGCGAAATGTTCGAATTTCGCGGTCGGTCCATGTGTAAAAACGGACTATCTCTTCGAGGTTGATACGAAAGATGTGGCCGGCTCGTCGCCCCTTGGTCTTGAAACTGGGGTTTGAGAAGAGAAGTTTCAAAAGCGATGGTATTTGATGCAGGGATAAGTCCGGAATATCGAGGCACACGACGCAGAACCGTTGGTCTATGGGCACCCGTTGCCAAAAATGGCCGACGTTGATTGTTACGAATGTCGGCTGGGCCAATCGGCGGAGAAGTTGCGGAACGGCATCATCCTTGATTAGCGTGCCCGGCCGCAGGTCTCGTGCAAAGATGACCTTTCCTTTATACCAAGAGAGGATGTCTCTCGCCATCTTCAAATTCGACATGTGCTCGTCAAGTACGATCACGAAGCTTTCTTATGTCTCTGAGGCGTACGCATTTTACGGAAAAATATGCCGGCCAAGCGCACGGCCTCGCAGATTGCGTCACGTGATACTCGCCCTTGATAGTTTTCGACGATTTCAT
>JAZDOF010000846.1:0-8293 GCA_043799015.1 Pseudomonadota bacterium
GCCACGCAGCCTTTACAGGGTCCAGGAACCGGAACTCTCCTGGGACAGAGCGTTTCTAACGCTGCCCAACAACGCCGCCGGCGTTACGGGTTTCTCCAGGATCTCCCGTATTCCTATCTCGGCCGCTTTCTCGGACGTCACGGCCTCCCCGAAGCCGGTGCACAGGATTACCGGCAGTTCACGTCTAAGGGCCAATATGGCCCGGGCCAGTTCCAAACCGGTGAGATTGGGCATGGTCAGGTCGGTGATCACAAGATCGAAGCCCTCTGGATGCGCGCAAAAGGCGCTGAGTGCTTCCACGGGTGAAGCGAGTACCGTCACCTGATATCCTCGGGCCGTCAATAGGCGTCTCATCATCTCGGCCACCTGTTGTTCATCGTCAACCAAGAGCAGCCGTTCCGTGCCTCCCTCCATGGGCGCGGCCGCCTCTTCCACGGCTTGCTCGATGGGCGCACAGCTCGGCAAATAAACTTTGAAGGTGGTCCCTTCCCCTTCCCGGCTGTATACGGATATGTCTCCTCCGTGACTGCTGATGATGCCGTGAACGACGGCCAGCCCCATACCCGTGCCCTTCCCACGTTCTTTAGTGGTGAAGTAGGGATCGAATATTCGCTCGATGGCTTCCCGCGGTATTCCACGACCGGTGTCGGAAACCGTGACGCGCACGTACGGGCCGGGGTCCAGCTCAGGATGCCGCGTGGTCACGTCTTCCTCGCCGATTGTCTCGGAAGCTACCGAAACCGTAAGGATCCCGTGGTCCCCCTCCATGGCTTGGAACGCGTTCGTGCATAGGTTCATGACTATTTGATGAATCTGTGTGGGGTCGGCCAAGACGCTGCCCGCCTCCGAATCCACTTCCTGTCGAATCTCGATGGTGCTGGGTATTGAGGCCCGTAGAAGACGCAGTGCTTCCTTCACCACCAAGCCCACCTCCACGGCGGAACGTTCTTGCTCCGTTTGTCGACTGAAAGTGAGGATTTGCCGTATGAGGTCGCGAGCGCGCTCACCCGCACGGAGCACCTCATCCAGGTCTTTTATCACCGGGTTGTTTTCGGGAAGCCGTTCTTTGGCCAGGTGGGTATAACCGAGCATGGCCATGAGAATGTTGTTGAAATCGTGTGCAATCCCACCTGCAAGGGTACCGACGGCCTCCATTTTCTGTGCCTGGCGGAGCTGTTCCTCAAGATGCACCTCGCCGGTAACGTCCCGTTCGACTATTACAAAGCTGACCGGCTTCCTGCCTGCCCCCTTGACGGGGGAAATGGTCGTTTCCACTTGGTATTTCGTATCGTTTTTTCGGCGGTTAACCAAGGTCCCCTTCCAGGACTGTCCTTCCTTGAGTCTGGATTTGGCCTCCGCCATTACGGCTTGGTCGTTTTCGGGGCTGCGGATGAAGCTGATGTTCTTGCCGTGGATTTCATCCCGGCCGAAGCCGCTGACCATCTGGAACGCGGGGTTGGCATATCTGATTCGACCGGCGGAATCCACTACGAGTATGCTTTCCGCGGCCTGTTCAATGGCCGTGGTCAAACGCTTGTAGTCGGCTTCGGCGCGCTTGCGCTCCGTGATGTCGGTGCTGATGCAGAGTATGTAGCGTTCCCCATCCAGTTCGATCACTTCGGCGGAAAGGCTTGCAACGCGTATCTTACCGTCTTTCCGGCGCATCACCACCTCATAATCCTGCAATGCGCCCTTCTCATTCAGGATACGAACCATTTCTTGACGGTGGTTGGGCCTTGCCCATAATGCGAGATCGAGTTCAGTCCTGCCGATTACCGAATCCCTTTCGTGTCCCGTTATTCGGCAGAAGCTGTCGTTTACCTCCAGAAAGCGCCCTTCATCCAGCGTGACAATGGAAACCGCATGCGGATTCGCCCGAAAGGCTACGTTGAACCGAGCTTCGATGGTCCTTTGGGATTTCTCCGCTTGTTTGCGTTCTTTAACCTCGCGTTTCAAACGCTTGATGGTGGTGATCAGTTCCCCTGTGCGTTCAGCCACCGTTTCTTCCAAGTGTTGACGCACACGCATCAACTCCTCTTCCGCGTGCTTTCTCTTGGTAATATCTTGGAGCACGACCATTGCGGCCGCGACTTCTCCTTGATCGTTCCTGATGGGAAGCGACCGGCCCTCGAGAATCCGGTCCTTGAACGCAAGCTCGAAAACGGTGTCCTGCCCGGCCAAGGCCGCCTTGACCCGCGGCTCCAGGGCGCTTACGACCTCTCTGGGATAGGTATCCCGTATGGTCCTACCCTCCGTCTCCGACTTGGACAGACCTATGGTCTGAAGACCGAGACCGTCGGCCACCATATGGCATAGGTCACGGTCAAACAGGAAGATGCAGCCGTTGGGGAAGTTTCCGGTCAGAGCGCGATACCGCGTATCGCTCTCCTCCATCTCTTTTTCAGCGCGTTTGCGCTCGGTGATCTCCCATTTGAGCCGCTCGTTGGTGCGTTCAAGGTCCGCGGTTCGTTCTTGAACGCGTTTTTCCAACTCTTTGCCGATCCTTTTTTGGAGAGCAATCTGACGACGTTCCAACGTGAGGTCTTCCACCATCACAAGGGTGGATTGTTGCCGACCCCAGCGAAGAGACCTGATATGGGCCCGGGCCCATATTTTCTTGTCTTCGATCTGCATTACGGCTTCAATTACCTGGGTCTTGCGTGTGGAAAACACCACGTCCACGAGTGCCGCCGCCTCGCGTGCCGCGTCGGAGTAAGAAAATAGTGATGAAAACGGCTTGCTGAGAATGGACTTGTATCGGTCGCTGATCTTCTCGCAGGACTGATTGGCAAAGCTGATGTTACGAGAATGGTCGATCAGGAACGCCGGAATGGGAAGGGCCTCCAAGAGCTTGCCGAAGGCGGTGGACTCCACACCTACCGGCTCCGGGCTCTCCAGGGATGCGTCGATTTCGAGCACCAGACTGCGCAGGTCTATTGTCTCGGTGAAGCGTCCGCCTCTGTCGATTAGTTGCGACGCCTCGCCGTCGTCATCCAGTTCGTCGAGGTATTGTGTGTATTCCGATTCCATGGGGGCATGTCCGCCGGACTCGGCCTTGTGTCTACGCGGGGCCGGCCCGTGAATAGTCTACACGGCGACGGCCCGCCCGTCAAAGTAATAGCTGGGCTGAACCCGGCGGCCATCCACGGACGCGCCCCCGGACGGCACCGACAACCAGTGTTTCCCGAACAATTGCCGGAAAGTGGGGACAGCCCGAAGAACCGCTATGAAATATGGGGAGCCGAACCAGCGAGGAAAACCGGAAGGATGAGACAGGAAGCCGGAGTGCCCGAGTCCCGATAAGAAACGACTCGACTCGCCGCTGCGGTCACGGATACCTGGGGAATCCGGCGACTTATACCACGAGGCTGATGTTCTTACCGTCGGGCAACCGTACTATGGGACCGCGGGGGCTCCGGTGCGAGCCCCCAACGGATATTTCAATTCCGGCAGGTAGCCGATTACCAGCGGGACCGACCGCCGCCACCACCACCGCCACCGCCGCCGCCTCTTTCACGACGCATATCGCCGCCGCCGCCGCCGCCGCCACCCCTATTCTTCGGGCGCGCTTCGTTCACCTTGAGAGCACGGCCGTTGAACTCCTTCGAATCCAGCTCCTTGATGGCCCGAAGACCCTCCTCACGATTCGGCATTTCAACAAAGCCGAATCCTCTGGATCTCCCGGTGAATTGGTCCGAAACGATCTTGGCGGAGTCTACGGCGCCGAAGTTCTCAAACAGCCCTCGGAGGTCGGTCTCGTCGGAGTTGAACGAAAGGTTTCCTACATAAATGTTGATACTCATTTCCGGCTCCTTCAGAATAAGCTCCCCACAGGTTTTGTGCGAGTGCTTTTGTGTCGACGAACAAGGGCTCTGTGTGATCGTGGACGAACCGACTGGAGTTTCAGACTGGTATCCTCGGCACGGGCGCCTCTGTTCTTAGCTCTTACTCTTGTATCACGCCCATGGTCCTGATGGGATGGCTGCTGGAGAAACACAAGTTAAGGCTGGCATCAATGATATACCAACACCCCCTCTCAGTCAACCGTTGGATGCCGTTAATCCCCTTTTCGGCAACGTCTCGGAGCGATCTTTTCCGAACGGCTCTAACCGGGGGCGCTCACGACCGAATGTGACAATACCCCTCGGTGCGGACCAATCGCCGCCCAGTCGCGTGACGGCTCCTCCTTAGCCCGTTGCTATGAACGTTTACACACGAGGGGCGTAACCATTCACTTACGGGCGGGAAATTCCAAGCTCAACGTGGCGCAGGCTTGCCGGCCTGCGAATTTTCTTAGTGCGATCTCGGCAGGCTGGAAAGCCTGCCCCACAAGAGTGAATGGTTACCGAGAGGCTCATTTTTTTCTTGATGAGAGAACAAATGTTCGCTATGATGGGCTCATGAAGACTCCGGAAAGACATCGCCAAATTATCGAGTTCATCGGCGCATTCCAGGCACGGGAAGGGTTCCCGCCGTCCGTCCGGGAGGTATGTGAAGCCTGCGGCCTGTCATCCCCCGGAAGTATGATCAAGAACCTCAAGGTCATGGAACAAAACGGCTTGATCGAGTCCGGATCAGGAAGAAAGCGCGCGTGGAAACTCACCGAGAAGGCTTATGGGTTGATAGGGACAAAGAGACGTCCGTCCATCCCACTTATCGGACAAATAGCCGCAGGCACCCCTATTCTTGCCGAACGCCGCTACGAAGAAGAATTGCCGGTCGACCCAAGGCTCTTCGGCTGTAATGAAGCCTTCGCTGTGAGAGTTCGGGGCGATTCCATGGAGGATGCCGACATCAGGCACGGAGATCTTGCGATAATTCGCCCCCTCAATGACGCGGAAAACGGCGATATTGTCGCGGTAATGGTCGAGAATATCGAGCCGGAAGCCACGCTGAAGATGTTCCGCCGCAAAAGAGATCGCATAGAGCTTCACGCGGCCAATAAGAAATACGGTCCTTTATTGTTCGAGGGTGATGACCGGTCCAAAGTGAAGGTCCTCGGTAAATTAATAGGGGTTATCCGTGTAGGACCCTAAAAATGGATGCGTTTGTACACCTTGAAGTTCAAAGTGCGTTCTCGTTCCTCTGGGGCGCCTTTACGCCTGAAGATTTGGTCCGAGAGACCGCTGCCCTGGGACAAAGCGCGGTTGCCCTTACCGATTACGGCCTTCATGGCGCGGTCCGATTTTACAAGGCCGCGTTGGAAGCGGGAATTCAACCGATTGTGGGAGCGCGGGTCCCAATATGGGACGGTTCTTTGGTAACGCTTTTGGTACGCGATTTCACCGCCTACGGTAATTTATGCAGGCTGGTGTCCAGGGCTCTGGGCGACTCCATGGCCCCGAGGGCCCTTGTCGGGAAACAAGATTTAGGGCGCTGGTCTAAGGGACTGATTTGCCTTTTCGGCGGATGGGGTTCAAGGCTTCGGACTCTGACGGAACAGGGGCGACGCGACGCCGGCGAATTCTGTCTTTTGGAACTTAGGGACGTATTGCACGATCCGGATATGTTGTTCGTGGCGCTGCAAAATTGCCGGGGACGAAATTCGGCCCTTAATGGAACCGGTCGGGAAGAAATCCATATCCTTCGTGATATCGCCGAGACGGCCTCAAAGTTGAATATTCCCACGGTTGCAGTAAATGGGGTCGCGTTTCTCACCCATGATGAATATGTGATTCACCGGGCACTGGTTGATATTCAACGCCGCCATCATCACCGGGATATTCACGCGCTTCCCGGGGACGGCTTCTTCCTGGCTTCCGGCAGAGAGATGGCGGTGCGGGTCCCGTTTCCCGAAGCCTTGGCGGCCACGGAACGAATCGCCGAGCTATGTCGCGGGTTCAGTATGCCGGTAGGCGCATTGCATCCGCCATCCATCCGGGATCCCCGGACCGCGTCCAGAAGCTTGGCCGTTCTTTCCATGAAGGAGATCACGAAGCGCTACCAGCCCGTGCCGGCCGTGTACCTTCGACGCTTGGACGTTGAACTTGGCATTATAGATCGTTTCCAACTGGCCGACTTTTTTCTGCTTGTACGACGGGTTGTGGATTTTGCTCGGATCAAGGGGATACGTCACAGTGTACGAGGATCATCGGCCGGGAGTTTGGTGGTCTACCTGCTCCTGGGCGGCGTGGACCCGGTGGAGCACAACCTGCTTTTCGAGCGTTTCATCAATGACGGCCGGGGAGATTTACCCGATGTGGACTTGGATTTCGATTCGGAGCGTAGGGATGAGGTAATCGCGTATTTGATGGGAATGTTCCCTCATAGTACCGCCATGGTCGCTACAATTCACCGCTTCCGGGTTCGCGGCGCAGTGCGCTTGGCGGCTCGATCCCTCGGCTATTCATTAAGAGATATAAAACGTTTCTCGACTTGTCTGCCGTGGTCGCTCCGCGGCCATAACCTGATGGACGCGCTTGAAAACCTGCCTGAACTCAAGGACGCGCCGATTCAAAAGGAGGACCGTCTCATCAAGGCCGCGCTCAGGTTGGTAGGACTACCTTTTCAGTGCTCGGTACATCTTGGCGGAGTGCTCATCGCCGCCGGAGAAATCGCGGATTGGACGCCCGTAGGCCTCTCTCCCAAGGGACTCCCGGTGGCCCAACTGGACAAGGATGACGCGGAGGCACTCGGGCTTCTCAAGCTCGATCTGCTCGGGCTTCGCATGCATACCGCCATTCGCAGGTCCCTCGAAGTCCTGGCGCGAACCGGGACCGATCCTGACCTGGACCGTGTCCCCCTCGATGATCGCAAAACCTATGCACTCCTGAGGAGCACGGAAAGTATAGGGGTGTTTCAGCTCGAATCTCCGGGGCAAAGGAACCTCCTCGGTCGCCTGCAACCCACGCGTTTCAGCGATCTTACGGCGGAGATTTCATTGTTCCGACCCGGCCCGGTGGAAGGAAACATGGTGGAGACGTACGTGAAAAGGCGAAACGACATGGAACCCGTGGTCATACCCCATCCCCGTCTTATCCCCATATTGAGACACACTTACGGAGTTATTCTTTTCCAGGAACAGGTACTCCGGATCGTACATACCTTTGCCGGTTTGTCCTATGGCGAAGCGGACGCGTTTCGTCGCGCCATGACTAAAGACCGCAAGTCAAAGAAAATGCTCCTCCTTAAGGAAAAATTTTTTCAGGGGGCTAAGGCTAAAGGGCATAGCAAAGAATTGACGGCGGATATTTTCGCACAGGTGGCCGCGTTTGCGTCCTATGGTTTTTGCGAAGCCCATGCGGCGTCATTCGCTCACATCACTTATCAGAGCGCGTATCTGAAAGCCCATCACCCCCAAGCATTTTATCTGGGATTGCTTAACGCGGGGCAAGTAGGCTCGTACCCCCCTTCCCTGTTTCTCAATGAGGCGAGGAGACGAGGGATACCCGTGTATCCTCCACACGTGAACACCGGCGGTATCGACTACGAGGCCGAGGGAGCGGGGATACGCGTACCCCTCGGAGTAATCAACGGGATAGGTCCGGCTACGGTCCGACGAATCACGGCGGAGCGAAAAAGGAGGGGTGCGTTTCGGGACATGGCCGACCTTCAGGCCCGTATTTCTCTACCGGGAAAGGTCATGGAATTCCTGTACGCCGCGGGCGCTCTGGACGGGATCCCTGACGGCACATGGGAATTGGTGCGAGAGGTGTGCAATGTTTGAGCGCGGCAAACAAGGAAGTCTCCATGACAAGGCCGCCATCGTCCGGAACGAGCTCAATGCGATGTCCGTGTTTTGCCGGGACCATCCGTTAACGCCGTTGAGACCCGTGCTGGCGCGACATGGGATCGTCACGGCGAAGGACTTGCGTCGCATCCCATCGGGAAGACGCGTGCGCGTAACGGGATTGTTGACCCTTGTACATATGCCCCCCACCAAGTCCGGTAAAAGGGTCATCTTCATTACAATGGAAGACGAAACCGGTCTGATGGACGTGGTGGCGTTCCCCGATTCCCAGAAAGGGTACGCTCGGGCCCTACTCACAAGCGAAGTTCAAAGTATCGAGGGCAAACTGCACAGACAAGGGAAAAACGGCATCTCCGTGTCCATTGTCCTGAACAAGGTCATCCCCCATCTTACGGGCAGCCTTGCCGACATGCTCGTATCGACGTCCGGGTATAGTGTCACGCGTTGAGAATTGCGGGAACCCTGAACGGTTGAGTGAATCGAAACAAACATCTGTAGCGACTGTGTTTACTGTCAAGCCAAAAGACCCTGAAAGGATCGATTTTCTCGGACCATGGCGTTAAGGATGACCAGGATTTTGCGCATGCAGGCCGTGAGAGCCAC
>JAZDOF010000253.1:0-14178 GCA_043799015.1 Pseudomonadota bacterium
TCAATCATTTCAAATCCTCCTTCGTGTCTTGGTGCCTTTGTGGTTTGATTTTCTTGGGGCCGGCGCGGTGAACGTTTACGATTATACTGATTGCCGAAGGTTCCGTCGGATACGGCCAAATCCCCCCCAACCCCCCTTTAGAAAAGGGGGGAGGATTCGGTCTCTTACCCCTTTTTTGTAAAGGGAGGTTGGGGGGATTTATCGTCGGAAGCCAAGACGCCGGCCGTGAGCCGGCACGGTCCTCGCAAATCCGCTTACAGTGCTCTCATGAAGGCGACCACGTCCTTCTTCTCCTGTGCGGTCAGGTTAAGTTGTTGGATAAGATTGAAGAATTCTACGGTGTCCTCAAGAGTGAGCAGCCGTCCGTCATGGAGATACGGCGGAGACTCTTTGATTCCTCTTAGAGGAAAAGTCTTGATCGGGCCGTCGGCGGAAGCCATCCTGCCGTTAATCATCTTGGGTTTGAAGAAACGTTCCGCCTTTAGATTGTGCATCAGGTTGTCGGTGTAGTACGGAGCCGGATGGCACACCGCGCACTTGGCTTTGCCGAAGAACACTTCCTGACCCTTCAGCTCGCTTTCGGTTGCTTTCTTCGGGTCCAACTTTCCATAGATGTCCAGCTTCGGCGCCGGCGGGAAGTCCAAGAGCGCCTGGAATTCACCCATGAAATGAACCTGGCTGCCGCGCTCGAGTACGTTGACGCCTTTCTTCGTCGCGATTACGGGGTCGCCATCGAAATAGGCGGCACGCTGCTCGAATTCCGCGAAATCCTCGACGCTCTTTAACCCTCGTTGGGAACCGAATAGGCGTTGAACGTTAACACCTCTCAAAGAAGGCGTGTCCAGCCGATGGCGGAACTCCTGGGGCCGAATGTCGCCCACCAGGTGAGTCGCGGAATTGGTGTGACCGTTGGCATGGCAGTCCAAACAGGTAACCCCTCTGTGGGGCTTGTCCGACCTGCGGTCGTCGGTTTGGTTGAATTGTTGTTGCGGAAACGGCGTAACCAGAAGGCGAAGCCCTTCAAGCTGCTTGGGATTGAGTATGCCGTCGAACAGCTCGAAGTAGTTGTCTATGTTGACCAGCTTCCCTTTCGACACGTCCCCCAGGTCCGGACGGGTGGTCAGATAGATTGCCGCAGGAGATTCAGGCAGGAAATGCTCGGGAAGGTCATAGTCCAAATCGAACCTGGTTAGGTCTCTCTCTTCCAGCTTCTTAATCTGATCTATGTGAGATTTGGGGAACAGCATCCCACCTTCGGGATGGTTCGGATGAGGCAACGGGTAGAAGCCCGCCGGCCATGCATCCTTTTGCTGAATCTGTTCGGGAGTCATGGTGGCGAGTTGGTCCCAAGTTACACCCTGGGGCAGCTTGATGCGAACCCCTTCCTGAATGGGCTTCCCCCTTGACATGTTGATGCCCTGTGCCGGCCTGTCGGTCAGATCATAGCGCGTACCGAGCAGATCGGTGTGCTTCTTGGCGATCCCGGGCTTAGCCGCGGTCATACGGGCCTTTATTGAATCAAACGGCTCGGTTATAACCACGGGTGAATAGCTCGTAGCCTTCTTCTTAGGCTCGGCGGAAAGCACGCCGGCCACGACGAAGATCGAGCAACACACCAGCAAGAACGAGAAAAGAATCTTGGTAGATTTGCTCTTCATCTCCTCAAACCTCCTTCGAAAGTTGCCCGGTTGAGCCATAAGGCCCCCTAACCGGTCCGGAGCTCGATGCCTCCGGCCCTACTCGCACCCATTATTACGTCGCCCGAATGCCAAGTAAGAGGCATTCTTACATGCGAGTCTTTCATTTCCAGTAATCGGTGTCAAGTCCATTCGCCGGACTGGTTAAGAAGGTGAAAAAGTCTAACAGTTCAAATAAATCGTTTCGTAAATGGGTTTACGTTTTCGGCCTCTCCGAATTGAACTCAAGGGCGACCGCCGGTCGCCCCTGTAGGATTTGGAAAAACGTGGGTCCGTAACGCCAATTCCGTAGCCCGATTCCGGGCCGCCGGCTCTACCGCCCCTTGACCGGAGCCTGGGACCGAGGCCTGCTTTCCATAACCACAACGCTCTTAGGTCGGACGAGGTAGCCGGCCGCAATAACCAAAGGCTGTTGGTGAGGCTCAAGTATGTCGGCAGGGGGTGGCTCGGAGGTATCAACGGCCCTGTACCACCTGCGATCCGGAAGGACCGGGACTTCCACCCGCATCGGCTCATCGGACATGTTGAACGCCACGTGGAGGTCTTCCTCCCACTCGTCCGTTGCGGCAAGCGTAAAGACCAGCAGGCGCGCGTTCCAATCACTCCATAGGGGCTGATTCAATTTCAGGCCGTGCCAGGCTATGTCCGGGAGCCCACGACCCGTTTCCGCTCGGCCCGTAAGAAACCTGCTTCGCATTAAAGAAGGGTGGCGTTTTCTAAAAGCGATCATTTTGCCGGCAAACCGGAGCATGTCTTTGTTTTTCTCGAGGAGAGACCAGTCAAACCACCCCAGCTCGTTGTCCTGGCAGTATACATTGTTGTTGCCGAGCTGGGTCCTCAACACCTCGTCTCCCGCAGGGAACATAGGGACTCCATGGCTCAACATCAGTATGGCCGTAAAATTCGCGGCCTGTCGGCGTCGGAAGCTCTTGATCGTCCTGTCGCTCGTCTCACCTTCCCTGCCGCAGTTCCAGCTCAAGTTCTCATTGGTGCCGTCGCGATTTTCTTCCCCGTTGAGCTCATTATGCTTTTCGTTGTAGCTGACGAGATCGTTCAAAGTGAATCCATCATGGCACGTCACAAAGTTGACGCTGTTGATGGGCAATCGGCCGCCGGCTTCGTACAAATCGCTGCTTCCTGTGATCCTCGTGGCCGTTTCACCGAGGATTCCCCTGTCCCCCCGGACGAATCGCCGTATCACGTCCCGGTAGCGACCGTTCCATTCCGCCCAACGATAGCCGGGAAAAGCGCCCACTTGATATAGACCCGCAGCGTCCCAGGCTTCGGCAATTATCCTTGTCTCGGCCAAAACATCCGAGAACTCGATGTTCCACAGGACCGGAGCGTGGTAGAGCGGATTCCCGTCCTCGCCCCTGGCCAACACGCTTGCAAGGTCGAATCGAAAACCGTCGACATGCATCTCCCTCACCCAGAACTCGAGACAATCGACTATGAATGCAGCCACCAGCGGGTGGTTGCAGTTCATGGTGTTGCCGCACCCCGTGTAGTCCAGGTATACGCTGCGGTCGTGAGGGTCCAGGTGGTAAAAGACCTCGTTCGCGATCCCCTTGAAGTTGATGGTCGGCCCTGGTGCCCCTCCCTCGGCGGTATGGTTGAAGACGACATCCAGGATCACGCCTATGCCGGCTCGGTGTAAGGCCTTCACCATGTCCCTGAATTCCTTTAGATGCGCCCCCTTTTCCGGCGTTACGCAATAGCCGGGGTGAGGACAGAAGAAACTATGGGAAGAGTAACCCCAGTAATTCCTAAGTCCCAGGGCTGATGCTCCCGCCGGCACATCCTGCTCGTCAAAGGCCATTACGGGCAAGAGCTCAACATCCGTCACTCCCAGTTCTTTCAAATACGGGATCTTCTCGATGACCCCGGAAAACGTCCCGGGATGAGCAACTCCCGCTGATGGATGCCGCGTGAACCCACCCACATTGAGCTCGTAGATTATGGAATTCTCCGAAGGGTGATTCAGCGGCCGGTCATCCTGCCAGTCGTAGTCTTCATCGACAACCATGGCCTTCATGGACGGTACGCCCCAACCGGGATGGAGTACCGCTTTGCGACGATCCCAGAGAGAATCGGTAACTGCATGGGCCCAAGGGTCGAGAAGTTCCGTTTTCTTATTGAATCGGAACCCTGAGCAGCGAATGTCATCGGGTCCGTCAACTCTCCATGTATAGTGGATTCCCGGAGGCAGCCCCTCCACGAATACGTGCCAAAAAAAGAAAGTGCGGTTGGCTATGGGGTCCAGCGGGATAACCTGAAAGGGCACCCGACTGTCTGCTCGCTCGTAAAGCAACAATTCCACCGACGCGGCATGTCGGCTGAAGATGCTGAAATTAGCTCCGTTACCGGTCCAAGCGGAACCCGTGGGATATCGCGATCCGGCTCTTGTATTGAACTGTTTCATTGGAAAATAGAACGCCTCCGTTGTTTAACGGCCCGTACCCTTCCTCAACAACCATACGTACGTAGGACACAAGAAGTATGCCTTCCTTATCACAAACAGGGCCAGTTTCTGTTTCAGGGAACCGGGTGTGATCATTTCCTCGGCTGAGAAACTTAGGGGATCGGCTATGATTCGCTCCGTATAGTCGATAACCTCGAAGGACGATACGAGGCGACGCAATTGTCCCGCGGTCAGGAGCGTTTCATAGTACCTCCGCCCTTTCCCCGCCAGTCTATAATAAATGTGGGCGAGAGGTTTGGGCAACATGGATAGGAAAGGGAGGAAATAGTGCGGCTCGATGATCGTAATTCGATTCTGGGCGACGAAGTAACACACAGCCCCCGGTTTCAGGATTCGATGTATCTCTTGAAGGAGTCGTCGCGCGTCCGGCACATGTTCGTAAATATGTGTACATGTGGCCACATCGAAGGTTCCGTCATCGAATCCGGTTTCCATTGCATCCGCGGATTCAAATGTCAGCCGGTCGGTTTCAAATTCTCGCCGGGCAAAAGACACCGCGGGTTCGTCGATGTCCACTCCCACGGTTCTTCCGAAAAACTCGGCGTACTTCACCGTCATGAGACCGGCCGAGCACCCGATATCCAGGAGGGAGAGGCGCTTGAGCGGTTCGGCGCCGCCGTAATGATCCATAACAACCGACAGGGTTTTGTGTGCTTTTTGGTTCCGGATAGAGGGGTCGTACTGGTATTCGGCGAAGCTTTTCGAGTAACCGACTTGGTAGATGGTAGGATCAAGCTCCATTATGGACCGGCTGTTGTGATGAACGCACCGCTGTGCATTCCGGTTTGGCGAATTCCTCCGGCGACTCACCCGGAATCCTGCAACGTGAGCATAATGATCACTTTACGCAACTCCACCCGTGCTTCGGGGGATATGCTCGTGATCTCAAAACCCGCGATAGGCTGCTTGGTGACGTGGTCCCGGCTCACCCACCTGCACAGGGCTTGAAAGACGAACGGCGTATCAACCGTCAATTCAGCGGAGCGCAGCAGGAAGTCGACCTTCTCACCGGGCTTCACGTTTATGCCCATAACTTGCAGGCCCTTCTCGGTAATGTCGTTCAAGAGGCCGCATTCCCCATTGGTGCCGGCATCGCATATGGACATGGTTAGAAACAGGTAATTGCGCCTGGTCGCTCTCTTCTGCCGCCAATCAGCCGGCTTCGGCTTGTGCGCGGCATGCCATTCAAGATCGACCGACTGGATGGCCTTGGCTTCTTCAAGCCTCTTCAGGATTGCCCCCAACTGTGCGGGAGTGAGGTTATGCTTCTCCATTATGGGGATATCACCCAAGCCCGCTCTGATGTCCGCAAGGATATCGCGAGTATTAATCTTTCTTCGTTCCATCCGACCGCTTTCTCCCCACCGGCAGAGGGGTTGGGCGTGTTACCGCCGTTCCCCGACGTACGTTCCGCGAACGGCCAAATCGGCCTATCGACGCCTCCCCCGGGTCGGCGTAAGTTCGGTGCCCGTTTAGTAGGATCGGCGCGGAGGCCGACCCTACCGGCCGACAATACGGCACCGGGATCAAGTCCGAGAGATCGGGTGTGGGCCCAGTGCGGAGGTGGACGACGCTACCTTCATGTGTTCATGGCCGCGTCAATCATGTACCCGATCTGGTCGTCCTTAAAATGGCGGACCTGAGCCGCACCCGTGGGACATACCACGGCACACACCCCACAGCCCTTGCACAAAGCAGGATTGATCTCGGACAACATGACCCCCGGTCGAACCTCGCGAAGCCTCGGCACCTCGAACGGACAGGCGTCGGCACACCTGCCGCAGCCTCTGCAGAGGTATTCATCCACTGCCGAAACCATTCCGGGTGCTTCCACATAACCTCGTGCAAGCACTTGAGCGGCATGTGAGCCCGCGGCCTCAGCCTGGGCTATGGTCTCATCAAGAGGTTTGGGGTAATGGGCCAATCCGGCGAGAAACACGCCGTCGGTGGCAAAGTCGACCGGTCTGAGCTTCATGTGAGCTTCAAGAAAGTACCCGTCTTCGTTGGTGGAAACCTTAAACATCCGACCGAGCTCACCGTTGTCCTTGTGCGGGACGATCGCCGCGGCGAGTACCAGGTTATCAGCCTGAATGGTCATCCAACGTCCTAGTACGAGGTCTTTGACCCTTACGCCGATACGAGTTCCCGTTTCCACAACAGGCGGGTCGGACGGTTCGTACCGGACGAAAACCACGCCCAGCCTACGGGCCTTCTCATAGTACGGTTCGTTGAGTCCGTAGGTGCGTATGTCCCTATAGAGCACATAAATCGACGTCTTCGGGTTGGCCTCCTTGAGCGCGATGGCTTCGCTCACGGTGTGGTTGCAGCAAACCTTGCTGCACCAGGGCCGCTCCGGAGTACGCGAGCCGACGCACTGGATGAACACGGTAGAATCGGCCTCCATCACCCCAGGGTCCCCGGCCTTGATGGCCGCGCTCATTTCGAGATGGGTTCTGATCCTGGGGTCCTCGCCATAACCGTATAAGTCCGGTGTCCACTCCGATGCCCCGGTTGCTATGACGGCTACTCCGTGCTCCACTTCAAGTCCGTCGCTTCCGTTTCCGGACAACTTCGTCTTGAAATTACCTATAAATCCCGCCACCTCGGCGATACGACTGTTCAGATGGACCTTGATCCGTTCGTGACCCACCACCTTCTTTTCCAGGTCATCCACATAGGATCGGACATCTTCGCCTTTCATGGTGTGGGTCAATTTCAACGCATTGCCGCCGAGCTTATCCGACGCCTCCACCAGGTCCACCGGGAACCCTTGATCCACTATGTTCAGCGCCGCGGTCATCCCTGCCACGCCTCCGCCTACCACGAGTGCGGCAGAAACCATAGGCAACCGCTGGTCTTGCACTTGCTCCAGCCTGGCGGTCCTGGCGATGGCCATTCGGATCAAGTCAACGGCCTTGTTCGTGGCGGCCTCTTTTTCCTGCATGTGCACCCACGAACAGTGTTCCCTGATATTGGCCATTTCCACCAGGTACTTGTTCAAGCCGGCTTCACGGGCGGTTTCTTGGAAAAGCGGGAGATGGGTTCTGGGCGTGCATGACGCTACGAGAACTCGATTTAGCTTGTGTTTCTCAATGATTTCTTTTAGTTGCACCTGGGTGTCCTGTGAACAGGTGAACAGATTCTCGGTCACATATGCCACGCCCGGGATGTCCTTTATGCGTTGGACAACCTGCGGGACGTCCACCGTGGCGGCTATGTTGATGCCGCACCGGCATACGAAAACCCCGACTCTCGGTTCCTCGCCGGTAAGGTCCTTTTCAGCTATCAGTTCTTTCTTGGTGGTAAGCGTGTTGCGACTCTCGGCCAACATCCGAATGGCCACACCGGCCGACGCTGATGCTTCCATGACTGTTTGAGGAATGTCTTTGGGCGCTTGAAACGCTCCTGCAACAAAAACCCCCGGCCTGGATGTGGCCACCGGAGCAAAGGTACTCGTGTCGCAGAACTTGTTTTCATCCAGTTCCACGCCTAGGATCTTGGCCGTGTCCAGCGTGGAGTCGGACGCCTTGATTCCCACGGCAAGCACCACCAGGTCGAAGGTCTCGGTGACTATCCGGCCGTTGCCGTCTACGAAGGTGATGTTGAGGTTGTTGGTCTTCGGATCCTCGACCACACGGCTGACCATGGATCGCACGAACCGGACCCCTCCCGCCCCTTGTGCCTTTTCGTAATACTTATCGAATTCCTTGCCGTATGCCCTTATGTCCATGAAGAATATGGTGGGTTCAATCGAGTTGTCGTGCTCCTTAGCGATCACGGCTTCCTTGATGGAGGCCATGCAACAGATGGAGCTGCAATGAGGCATGCCTCGCTGCGGGTCACGGGAGCAAACACATTGGATCCAGGCAACCTTTCGCGGATGGGCTCCGTCTGAAGGACGTCTCACCTCGCCGGCATAGGGACCCGAGGCACTGAGGATCCTCTCGAATTGTATGTTTGTGACCACGTTGGGAGCCTGGCCGTACGCATACTCGCCCCGAAGTCGCTCGGCGTCCGCGAGCTCAAATCCCGGGCAAAGAATAACCGCGCCGACTTCCACGTCTCGTATCTCGTCCTTCATGGAGTGATCAACGGCACCGGCCGGGCAAGCCTTCACGCACTCGAGGCACTCCGAACAGATGCCGCAGTTGAGGCATCGCTCGGCTTCGAGCTTTGCATCCTGTTCGCTGAAAGCTCGATCCACCTCCTTGAACGATTTACGTTCTTCCTTCGACGCCACCGGGTTCTCCACCCTGGGTTGGGGGCGCATCTTTTTAGGAATCGGGGGATATTCCCTCTTACCGGGGATTACTTCAGGCCTGCCCTGGGCGAGGTCGATTCCTTGAATGAATCTGGATATGGACTCGGCCGCCTCTCGTCCGGCCGCCACGGCCTCGATGACGGTGGCGGGGCCCGTAGTCGCGTCTCCGCCTGCGAATACACCGGGGATCGGCGTAGCAAAGGTAACGGGATCAACTTGAACGGTGTTCCATTTTGTGGGGGCTAGTCCGGTGACGGCGCTCCAGAAATCGGGGTCCACCACCTGACCTATGGCCGGCACGACGGCGTCCGCGTCAAGGACGAATTCCGACCCGGCAACCGGCAGCGGTCGCCTGCGACCCGTCTGATCAGCCGGTCCCAGTTCCATTTTAACACAGCGCAGGCCTTTTACCTTGCCTCCGTCAACGACCACCTCCAGGGGGGCGGACAGGTAGTGGATCTTCACCCCTTCCTGTTCAGCGGCCGCGATGTCCTCGTTATATGACGGAACTTCGTCTTTGGACCGACGATAGAGCACCGACGCATCGGCCCCCAGACGGACCAAGGTACGGGCCGTATCGATCGCGGGATGGCCTCCCCCGATCACCACCGCTTTCTTGATACCTTGCGGCGGGTTTCCCAAGGTCGTCCTTTCAAGGAGCTCAACGGCTTGGATGACCCCCGAGGCTTGTTGCCCCGGGATGCCCAGCTCAGCCCCTTTTCGGCACCCTACCGCCAAGTAGATGGCCTTGTAGCCTAACCCCTTGAGATCGTCGAGATTGAAGTCCTTGCCCAAAGTGGTATTGGTCTTGGCTTCCACGCCTAAGCTGAGGATATAGTTTATTTCTTTGTCGACCACATCACGCGGGAGCCTGAATTCGGGGATTCCGTAACGCAGCCAACCGCCCAAATGACCGGCGGATTCGAATATTGTCGCCTTGTATCCGGCGAGTGCCAGATAATAGGCCGCGGAAAGCCCCGCGGGCCCGGAACCTATTACCGCGACTTTTTCATCTCTCGGGGTAATGTTCGGCGGGGTCAATTGACTACTATCCACGTGGTCGGCCACAAACCGCTTGAGTTTGCAGATGGCCACGGGCTGATCCTTTTCCGCTCTTCTGCACACACGTTCACAGGGATGAGGGCAAACCCTTCCGAGCACGCCCGGGAAGGGCAGATTGCGGTATATCAGCTCGACCGCTTCCTTGTATTTCCCGTCCTTGATCAACTGCACGTATCCCTGCACTTTTATGTGTGCGGGACATGCGACGACGCAGGGGGCGCGGCCGGCTTTTTCGATAAGGAAAGCTTGGGGAATGGTTTGCGGGAAAAGCCTGTACGCGGCTTTCCGCTCATTAAGGGCCTCGTTGTATTCGTCGGGAAGAGGTACGGGACATACGGATGCGCAATCACCGCAGTTCTTGCACTTTTCCACATCTATAAATCGGGACTTGACTCTAACCTTGACCTTGAAGTTCCCGGGCTCGCCGGTGATGCCTTCAATACGGCTGTAAGCCATGATGTCGATGGAGGGGTTCTGTCCCACGGTCACGAGCTTGGGCGAGAGGATGCATGCAGAGCAATCATTGGTGGGAAAGGTCTTGTCGAGCTGGGCCATTACACCGCCGATGCCCGGCTTCTCTTCCACCATGTACACCTTAAAGCCGGATTCGGCCAAGTCCAGAGCTGCCTGGACCCCGCCTATGCCCCCTCCGGCTACCATCACCGCCCCGATCTTTTCTTGTGTCACGATTCCGCTCCTTGACGCTGAGTTTCCCTCAAGTATCCAAATTATACTTCGCGGGTCTTATGGCCGGACCCGTTGCCGCACACAGTACTCGTGGATCGAGCTTACCAGTGCCGAATCACGCGTCGGTCCGTCCGGGACTATGTGCATGCGGTCCCTCGACCTGAATGATCCGATTCCGACGGCTGTCAATCACAGGGCCACAGTCCCGGGTGTCGGCGCCATATGCACCGGAAAACCGAGATAGCCCGCAGGAATCCCGGTGGGTATGATCTTTCAGTTTCGCCGTCAAGTCAAGTGGCAAACCGACCTACCGAGTAACCATTCACTCTTGTGGGGCAGGCTTTCCAGCCTGCCGAGATCGCACTAAGAAAATTCGCAGGCTAGAAAGCCTGCGCCACGTTCAGATTGGAATTTCCCCCTCGTAAGTGAATGGTTACACCTGCCGACTACATACGAAGAGCCCCGCGCGGCCCGTCTCCTCCGAGAAAGGCCGGCCCGGGGCGCCGCCCAATGGTGCTCGATTAGGTTGCACTACCAAATCCTATGGCCTATAATCCCGTTTCACATTGGGAGAACAGCCCGGCACGTGATGGGGTAAGGGAGCATTCAGACCGATCTCCACGACGGCTCTCACCGCCTGTCGGGGAGAAAACCCGCATGATTCGCGGAAGAAACGGTACCGGGCCCGTGGCCGGAGGAGAGGGTGCGATGAAACGACTCACGGAGAGATACCTAAAGATCTACGAACACGAGTTCACCCGCTTCTCTTGGATTACTTCCATATTTTTCGTCCTTTTCTTCGTGACGGCCATCTTCAGGAATTACGTCGATGCGGCTTTTCTAAAGCGCTACGGTCCGGATTACATTCCGTGGATGCTGGTTATCAACGCGCTTCTTACCTTTGTGGTCCTGGGCGGTGTGGATCGTCTGGCAAAACGGTACAAGGACCATTTTCTGCTTTCCGGGTGCTTAGCCTTCTATGCCCTTTCTTGCGCAGTCTTGTTTCTAATGGTCAAAGAAGGGTTCACCATCGTGTACCCGATCCTTTACCAGCTATTGTACCTTTTGGACTCCATACTGCTCGTGTACCTCTGGAATATTGCAGGCGACCTGTTCGACACGCGACAAGGAAAACGAATTTTCCCTTTGGTCACGGCAGGACAAGTACTGGGGACTACTCTGGGGAGTTTCGCCACCCGCCCTCTTACGAAGATAACCGGTGAAGATGCGGCTCTATTGATTTTCGCCGCCATATGCCTCGGCACCTGTTTTTTCATGGCAACCACGGCGTCGGGCATCTTGGGTCCGTCTCGGCAAAAGGGAGGCCCGGGAAGAACCGCACAGACCACCAAGAAGCTTTCGGAAGTTCCGGGATTGATGAAGAAGTATCCCATCGTACGATACTTGGTAATCACGGGTCTGGTTCCCAATATCCTGCTGCCGATTTTCTTCTATCAGTTCAGCGAAATAGCCAACGCCACCTTCAAAACGGAGGGTGAGCTGATATCATTCCTAAGTGTTTTCCGCGGATGCACCACCTCTGTGAGTTTTATACTCCTATTCTTTATGGGCCGAGTCTACTCCACCATTGGGTTGACCAATTCCGCGCTGGTACAGCCTGCCAACTTCGCAGCCCTTTTCGGAGGGCTTTCAGTGTTTTTCAACATCTATCTGGCGAGCTACGGCCAGTTTTCGGTCATACTCATTCAGCGTGCCATTGCCGGGCCGATCAATAAGGTCTTTTTCGACATCGTCCCCCAGGAACTCATAACCTGGAGCCGAACGTTCGTGCGTGGGACCGTGCTGAAGGTGGGAATGCTCACGGGTTCATTGCTCATGATCGTTCTGAAGCCGGTGATGCAGGCCCGGTACCTTTCGATCTTTGCGCTCGGTTTCGCCGTGTACTGGCTCTTCGAGACGCTCCGGTTCCGCAGGCATTACAAGCGTGGACTCAAGCAAGTCATCGTGGAAAAGGAAATCGATTTCGACCGTATCGAATCGATTCGTGCTTTTGACAGCGGCGGCGCGGCGCGAGAATTGGACCCGCTTTCCGTCGAGCATCGCATGGAAGACACGGGTATAGCGTGGGACTTGAAGCCCCCCCAAATGGAACCGGACCAGGCCATGAGATTGCTCCAGGACAGCGACCCTCGCACGAGGGCCGATGCCGCAGCCTCTTTCGGACTATCCAAGGATGTCCGAGCGGTTGGGCTTCTCATGCGTTGTCTGGACGAGCCGGACGACAAGGTCCGTAGCGCGGCCATTGAAGCCCTCATTGCTTATCCTAACTCAATTCTCCCGTTCCTCGAAGTGTCTTTGGTGGACAGCAGCCCGAGGGTTCAGCAAGGTATCCTGGAAGTGATGCGGCTTTCAGGTATGAAGGACTTCGAGTACGTCCCGTTCATCGGAAAAGAGCTGTCCCTGGCTTACGGGAACCTCATCGTCATCCGAGGACTCGAATCCCTCAACGGTAACGTTAGTGTCGGGATGCTTAGGGATTATCTTCGGGAGCTTAACGACGAGCTACTCAGGCTCATTTTCTATGCCTTGTGGGTATATCATGCGGACATGCGTCTGATGTATCACGCGTTGAAGTCTGAAACGGCTTCCATTGCCATAGAAATGGTGGAGAACTCCATACAACGGGAGGTCGTTCCTTACCTCATCCCGTTGATCGAGGATATCCCCGTTTCCGAGAAAATCGACAAGGGGAGAAAGCTGCTACCCCTGGTGAGGAGCAACAACCTCAATCGTTTGGTGACCTACCTGGTCGAATCGAAGGACCCGGTAACGAGGATGTTGAGTTTGTATCTTATCGCGGATCAGATGCCGGATGTGGCGTTCGTACCCATAGTGGAAGCCCGGATGAATGATGAGTCCTCTTACGTTAGGGATACCGCAGCGTACGCCATGGCAAAGATCAGGCTGGAGGAACCGCAAATGCCCGATATCATAGATCGGATTTCCAAGCTGAAGATGTTTGGGCTGTTTGAAGACATGGGAATCCGCGAACTGCACGCAATAGCGACGGTAGTCAACGAAGAACACTTCGAGTCCGGCGGGGTCATGATCGTGGAGGGCGAGGAAAACTCCTCCATTTATCTGGTGGTGGAAGGCAGCGTGGACATTTACTCGGGGTACGGGACCGAGGTCGAGAAAAAGAAGGCAACCATCGGCCCGGGATCGTTCCTGGGGGAACTCAGTATGTTTACACGGCTTCCGCCCAACGCGACGTGCTTGGCTGCCGCACCTACGGATGCGTTTGTCTTGCCCCATCACCAGTTCCAGGAGATCATGCGGGTTTACCCGCAGATCGGGATAAACCTCTGTCGCTTCTTCAGCCTCAAGTGCAGGTTGGCCGTCTACTGAGGCGGATTGTCCGTGGCGATCTTGATGGATCGAGAGTCGGTACCCGATGAAAGCACACAGGGGGCCAATTCGCGTCGGCCGGTGTCTCCGCGTAAGGGGTCGGCGTTTCCTTACCTGGTTGCAGCGTCCTTGGTAGCTGTTCTAGCCGGGTTCAGAGCATTCGGCCCGGCGGGCTTCGGATTCGAAATCGAGTCGCCGTCTTACCCGGGCATGATATCGTCGGGATTCCTTTACAATCCGGGGGATAATCTTTCCTACGTTTCCTGGACCGTGCAGGCCCGAGACGGGGCATGGCTTTTCACGGACCTCTACACCGTGGACGATCACCCACGGGCATACTTCAACCCCTATTTTCTTGCGGTCGGGATGGTCGCGCGACTCACCGGAGCCCCCGTCGCCGCGGTTCTCATCATTGTAGGGATCATTGCGGCGGCCGCCGTTGTGGTGATGGCCTACTTCGCAACAATTCGATCGGGCTTCCCCCGCCGTGCCGCCGAGGCCGCCTGCGTTTTCTCGGCATTCGCATCGGGGCTTTCGGGTCCGCTCATGGCCGCCAACATACGGATTGGTTCAAAACCGCTCATTGGGGCCGACATCGGTTTCCAGGACGCCATCTTGAC
>JAZDOF010000875.1:0-2012 GCA_043799015.1 Pseudomonadota bacterium
CGAAGATAAAAGCTCTCTCATCCTGTCTCTGCCCGGTGCAGATGCCGTAATTTCTTGGTCTTCCCTAATGTCGACATCGTCAAAGATTTGTCCTTCAGACAAGCCCGACGCGCGTAATTGATCGGTGACGTCGACGCCGGCTACGACGGCCTTGCGGTCATATTGCGTGGGTACCTGGCGGCCGGCTACCTGCACTTTGAAGGCTTCCATAATGGAGGCTGGGTTGCTCACTCCCGAAGGACCATTTGCAAAAAACGGCGGATAGGGCGGAAGCGGAAAGGCAACCGTGGTACAGATATCTCTGTCTGATTGGTTCAAGAAACAAAACCTGACTCGTACCGCTTTTGTGGAAACCTCCAGGACTTCTTCAACCATTCGAATATCGTCGCTCTTCAGGAATTCAATTCCGCCGGCCCCGAAACGAGCTGTTGAATCATCGGCAAAGGTCCCCAATACCGAAGACCAGATCATCCCGACAATTAGTATTACTGCGTAAATCGTTGGAAGGTACATCCGCTTAACCGCTTTTGTTCTTGAAGGACGTCCAAGTGGCATACGAGGATGCGCCATGAGTCTAATTCCCTTATGGATGCGGAGTTATTGCTATAATCGTAATCTGGTCTCTTTCCGGACCGTAACACCAGAAAAGCCGGTAAGCTCCGGGAGTGCGATGCTGAACATACGCTTCGAACACTTTCTCTCCGGGATTGTGAGGGTTTTCCTTGGAATGGAATTCGTGGGTACTTAACCCGGGATGCCGCGGGTTCTCCCTCAGGAGATCAACACACTTCTTAACTTGCTTGAAAAGACCTTCAGCCTGAGAAGCTTTCGGCTTTCTCCTATTCTGCCTAGATTCCAACGAGGAAACGGCGTCGCCTTTCAGCCGGTCGTACGTCTCCCGTGCCTTTTGGGTCCAAACAAGGGTAAATGCCATCTTAATCCGCAAGCTGATCTACGAGAGATTGGTCAGCATCCGGATCAGGAGGAGATGTGCTGAAGACTCCTTCTTTGGCTTGCTCTAAGCCGATCTCAAGCAAGGCCCTTGCCTCGGGATTGTTGTAAAGCCAAAGCTCTCTCTCCGGTATGACGGCGGCGAGTTCCAGTTTGAACTCCGTTTCTCCCGTCTTCTCAAAGAAGATCGTCCTGTTGGCGAACTCCTTGCCAAGATTGAATCGACCTCGCGAATCTACTTTTCTTATTTCCATGACAGGGCACCTCCTTGTACCCAACATATGGTTGGAGCCTATTCATGTCAAGTGGGTGAGTGGGTGTGGCCCATTCGTACGACATTCCGGGACGGGCATATGTTCCTGGTTCCTGCCATCCGCCGTCCAGATCCGGTTTGTTACCCTGAAATTCTCGGATCTGATTTCCTGAAGGGATTCGCGTGCATGGTTTCCGGACCTTGTCGGCTGACTGTGGGACTTCCGGTGTTGTGCACCGCCCGATGTCCGGAATGCTGAAGGCAGCGACTCGGTAAAGATGTTGCTCCAATGGCGAAAGAAGAATCGTTCGGTTTCAAGGTTCTCATTAAGAAAGACGAGGACCGGCCACCCCCTTTCAGATTGATGACGTCAATCCCGACTCTTTCCGGCAGCGAATCTCCTGCATGCAACCACCGTCGCAAGAAAGCGGGTACGGCTGATTGTTCGGTGTGTCCCTCAACAATCAAACGAAATTTCATCCTCCTACCTCTCGCTCGGCTTCATCCTCCTCCGCCTCGACTCTTCCTTTGAGCCAGTTCTCAAATTCGCCCGATCTCAGGTACTCCCCGAGCCTGTAATAATTGATCCAGGCCTCAAGTTGATCACGAGTCGGTACGCCAAGTTTAGTCTCTCCGGCAAAACTACCGAGAATGGTCGTGACCGGAAAGACGTCTCTAAAGGAATCCAGGAACTCCGGTGAATGGGTCGTGAAGATTACCTGAGACCGGTTCGCGGCGTCCGCCCCGAATTCGGCCACAATGGGCAGCATTCCGGGATGGAGTCCCGCTTCCGGTTCTTCGATCGCCA
>JAZDOF010000899.1:0-10345 GCA_043799015.1 Pseudomonadota bacterium
CTCCAACAGATCAATCGGAGATTTTATCCGTATAATCAAGTACTACAACATAGACGTAGCGGTTGACATCAGATCCAATCCCTACTCGAGGTTTCATCCCCAGTTCAACAAGAAGCATTTGGAAGCCGCCTTGACGGATGCAGGGATCGGTTACGTTTACATGGGCGACCGATTGGGGGGCAAGCCCAAAGACCCGTCCTATTACGATGAGGTGGGACGGGTTCTCTATGAGCGCCTGTCCTTATCATCCGGGTTCGTCGAGGGGATCATGCGTCTTGAAGAGGTGTGTCGACATTCCTGCGCGGTACTGGTGTGTGCGGAGCGGTCGCCCGATAATTGTCATCGTCGGCTGCTGGTCGGGCCTGCCTTGGAACAAGCGGGCTTTGAAATTAGGCATATCGGGTTAACGGCGCCCTGGGGATAGGGAGGCGGTATCACGAAAGTCCTTCAATATGGCCTGTTCCCGTGAGGACCTGCAATTCGGCGGTATGGAAGAAAAAGGGCACCAGGTCAGGTGAGTTTTATCAGAGGGTGATCTTTGAGGATTGTCCTCCCTGTTCGGATGTCCCTCACCGTAACGCACAACCGTCTGTTGCCGTCTACGGAAAAGCTCACGGGGAAACGCTTGTCGCCGCGCTCCGCGGGAGGCATGGCCTGGATAAACGTCGGGCATTTCTCGTTGATCCAGAATCGGCCCGTGACTTCTGATGCCTCTCTTCGGCGAAACCTTACCCCGCCGGAAGGATCGAACACCAAGTCGAGGCCCGCGCCCCCCGAACCGACGAAGCAGTCCTTATCGGCAAGCTCGAAGATGTCCAGCCCAAGATGCTCTTGCCCGTCATAGGAGGCTCGAACCATGACCTGACGTATGGGGCCGTCGGACGGGTAGGGGGTGCCCGCGGGAACGATGGACAGGTACTCGTGATCACCTTTCTCGCGGTCGTAGTAGCGAAGAGCATAACTGTGCTGAATATGGTCGTAAAAATCCATGCCGCTCACGAAGGCCGCGGCCCCGAGTACGGTCGCGTCGAGAGGTCTGTGGGCCTTCACGCGCGCGCCGAACATCTGCCTGACGGATCGGCGAACGCTGGGGATGAGACTGCTGCCGCCGGCAAGGAGGACCGCTTGGATATGATCGCCGTCGTAGCCCCGTTCGCGAGCTTCCGATAGGGCCCGGTTTACGGTGCGTTGGACGGTCTCGAAGAGCCCGTTTTGCTCCAGCAGATCCTCGAACGAAGAGCGCGTGAGCTCGGCCCCGATAACTTCGCCCGTGTCCGGGTCCGCCACGGTGATGGAGGTGCGGTCCGACCACGTCAACGTTTCCTTGGCTCGTTCAACCTCCAACAACAGCAGATTGGATAGGTGACGCACATCCTCCGGTTGAAGATCATTGACTTCCAGTACGTGCCGGTAGAGCCAATTATCTATGACCGATCCCCCTACTTCGGCGCCTCCTTTTCCCAGGACGGTACATCGTTTTCCCCCTTGCGGGGAAGGTTCTACGCGCACGATGGACACGTCGAGAGTGCCCCCGCCGAAATCGAAAACCATGAAAGCCCCGCCCGCGGTGACGTGAACGCCGTAACCCAACGCGGCCGCGGATGCCTCGTCCACCAATCTGTACCGAGCAATCCCGGCCCTTTCGCAAACGCCGGCAAGCCAATCCTGGTAGTGCTCGAACGCCTCCACGGGCGCTGAAAAAGCAACCTCCTCATCGCCCAGGTCAATCGCCTCGGCGGCATACACGAGGACTCGCACCAGGAAATCGGAACCCGCTTCGGAGAACTTCACGGAACGGCCCTCGATCCGACGCGGCAGCTCCAATCTGCTTGAAATGTACCGTTTCATCCAACGGAACGCGGCCTCGGACCTGAGCAAACCTTTGTCCTCGACTTGCCGGCCTATCCACACCTGTTTACCGGCGTAAGCAATCAACGAGGGAATGTACGGGACCTCGATCCGCTCACCGTCGGCCCCTTCGTGGAGAGCCGCACGGGACACGTCGGGCAGTGCCACGGTCCTGGCACCACCCATGGCCGAATCCCAAACCCCGACCCGCGTATTGGACGTCCCGAAATCTATGGCCAATCTTCCCGGCACTGTTGAACCTCACTATAAATGGTCGTCCCCGCTGGTCGAGAGTATACTTGATCCGGGAAAAGACTCCCATGCCTTTAGGATCCATGGGAGTCTTTCTGAACCGTTTAGATTGATCCGCCGTTGATATCTCCCGCTAATACCATCATACCTTCAACAATTGATTTGGATCTTTCTTGAAAAATGGTGCGTTCTGAGGTATAACAACCTGAACGGACTATATATCCCGATAGGGGTCCTTTTCAAAATTTCTGTCAGAGGGTAATTCACTTGTACAAGGGATACCTTTTTGCCATTGTGTTTGTCGCGTTTTTTCAGTCCGGGGACGTATGCGAAGCATGGGAGCGGACATGTACTCCGCCGTCCCTTGTCGCGTTCCAGGGGGCCGGGGACGGCGCCCTCATTAGCGCGGACGAGAACGCATCTCAAAACCACGGATCGGCTCTTGATTCGGGATCGACCCAAGCCCCGAGCCCCGACTTCCAGGTTCCCGCCAAACAGGGGGGCAAGGAAGGCCCGCAGGGACGGGAGACCGTCGTGATCCCGGAGGCCGGCGATTTCGATCTGCTGTCCCGTGATCCACTGCATATGTTGTCTTTGGACAATGTCAAACCACTGTACACATCGCCGGCAATAGTCGGTGAAGGGGTGTGGGACTGCTCCGCAACCCCACGCGATCAGTTCGGCAACCCCATAATGTACCGGACGTTCTATAGGCCGAGCATCGAATTCCCGAACGCCATAGTGTACATGATGGTAGTGGACATGAGCAAGACCACAATGCGGTATTACGTGGGGTCCCAGGAACCGGCCGCATCCCTGGCATCTTCCAAAGTGGAGAGTAGCCTCGAATCGCAGCTCATCGCGATCACCAACGCGATGTGGATGCAGAGACATTCCGCCGGTGCGGGAGCCATATTCAGGGGCAAGGCGGTGTACCCCATGGTTAACGGTATGGCGACGCTCATCGTCTACGAGGATGGCTCGGTGGACATCAGAGACTGGAGCCCCGATATACCGGTGCGCATGGTAAGAGACGCGAGACAGCTTCGACATCTCATAGTAAATGACGGAATGGTGGTCAAGCAGATCAAGAAGAAGGGCAAGATATCCGACTCGGAAATCGGCCTTGGCTTCCTCCTTGGCGGCGGCGGTAAGGACGTCGATGGGAAGAAGGCTTGGTACGTGGCCCATCGGAGCGCCTTCGGGATACGAAGCGACGGGAACCTGGTCTTCGCCATCGGCCACCACATCGGCACTCAGGATATGGCGAAAGCCTTGGTGCTGGCAGGAGCCCAAAGGGCCATACACGCGGATGCGAACCCCGCCAATATAGTGGGTAATCTTTACATACGAGACGCGGAAGGGACGCTGCTCCGAAAGATAGCCTTGTCCGCGGAACAAAGCAAATATACTCTAAAACGTTACGACGACGGGTACTCAAAGGACTTTTTCGCCTTCTTCCTGAAACCCGCAGGGTCCGACCAACCGAACACCCTGACCAGACGTGACATGCCCGGCAGATCACTACAATGAAAGCTGAACATTTTCCACAAGGTATCGTAGTAGCGGAGAGTTCCCCACGTTTGGAGGGTCACTCCAACCATCGGCTCTCCAAGTGTGGACATAAAAGACCCGACTCGGCTTTCGGTAAGCCCCGCTGGTCGGCCTTGCGCACACTATGTTTGCTGGGGTTCCTGGCATTGGCATGGGTACCCGCGCATGCCGCCCCGGAATCGTCCGACCAAGCCTCGGGCGCCATAAAGGCCGCTGTGGCAAAAGCCAATGCGGGAGATTTCGACGAGGCGATCCGCCTCTTTGATCGAGGTGTGAAGGCCTCGGATCGTGACCCGGCCGCGTATGCCGGCCGCGGCAAGGTGTACCTGATCCGCGGCAACATGACCATGGCCATGAAGGATCTGAACAAGGCGCTTAAGATGGATCCGGACATGGTGGAAGCGTATGTGGCCCGGGGCATCGCGCACAGACGCATGGGGGATTTTACCAAGGCGTTGAAAGATTTCGACAAGGCCGTAAGTCTAAAACCCAAAGATCAGGATGCCCTTATGAAGAGGGCGGCCCTGTACTTTGACGCTGGTTCGCCTGATGAGGCTTTGAAAGACCTGGACCAAATCCTTGCGGTGAATCCCCAATCCATGAAGGCCGTCGGCAATCGCGCTTACATTCTTGCCCAGATGGGGCGGTATGACGAGGCCGTCAAGGACATCAGCGAAATCGTGGCTCTGGATCCCAACAACCTGGCCGCGATCAAACACATGGCCGTGTTGTATCGCAAGAAGGGCGACAGGCAGAATTCGCTCCGATGGTACAAAGAAGCTCTTAAGCTTGAGACGAATGAAGCCCTCCAAGGACGTCTGGCCCAGGAAGTACGGAATATCGAGCAGAAGCTACATAAGTAACGCGCGCAAACAAGCCGCCCTTGACGGCCGTTGACCGCGAGCCCACCCCAAGAATCCGCGTTTACCCAAAAAAAATTCTTTTCCTACTGTACCCTCCTAACGCTCCCGGGGAAATACTTCTCCGGGGGCTATTTTTTTTCCAGCATACGACGCGCACATGGGATTTCGGGCCGGTACATCACGATACGAACCCCCCATCCTATCTTCCCACTATCCCTTCGGCCAAAGGCTTCATACGAAACACGTGGTACGGAGGCATGGAGGAATTGCGTCCCTCGTTGAGCGGTGCGGTTAGGTGCAATTTACTCGCGGTGAAATACAGAAGTCCGTCCGGGCCGAAGCTGAAGGACTCGGGCCACATAATGTTACGGTCAACCAGCAGCCTCCGATAATTCCGCTCGGAGGAGATCACGCCCACGGCACCGGCTTCCAAATCGCTAATATAAATATTTCCGGCCTTGTCTATGGACATACCGTCGCATATCGGCTTTTCCGAGTAGCGCTCCACTCGTGATGCAAGCGTCTCCCGGGTTAGAGCCTCGTTGAGCAGATCCGCCGAACGTATACGGTACATGGAACGACCGCTCATGGGGCCGTAGTACAGCCATTCATCGGTTGCATCCAAAGCTATGGGGTTGACCCCGATCAAGAATTTCAGGCGGCCGCTGTCCGGCATGGTGAAGTCAAGCACGCGTCCGTTCATAACGAGATCGGTGTTCTGGGGCAACACGCTCTCATGACCCAACAGCACTCTCCGGGCCGAACCCGTGGCAAGGTTCACGACAATGATCCCTGATTCATTCATTCCCGCGCTGTGGGATATGAACACCGCTTTGTGACGGAGGTCCACGGCAAGATCGTTGATAAAGGCATAGTCCGGGGCGACGGCGATGTCCGGTACTACGGGGGGCTCCAACCTTATGATGCGCTCCAATCGGTTTTCGCGCGTATTCCAAGCAACAACCTTGGGTCTTGCGCCGCTCCTCAGGCCGTTGTCAAGCATCCACACCACCCCGTCGGCGTCGCATTGCACGCCGAGCACCGAGTCCAACGCCTTATCTCCCGTACCGTTTCCCAAATTCCATTCCCTATTTGGGAAGGGGATCAGAGTCCCGTCTTTCTTAAGTTCCACAACCCGGTTATCTGCCTGGTAAAACGGGTGCAGGCTCAGGATTATACGGTTATCAGGCGTTAGGGTGATGTTGCCGGGGCAGACCGGTAGCTCGGCCACGATTTCAAAATGGGCTGCATGGCAGATCGAGCCGGCGGCGACCAGCGCGACGATCAGCCCGCATGCCCTCAACATGTTAAGCGGCATGATACTCCCTTTGACGGTTACCTCGGGCACACCCGGAAACGAAGGCGACTGTCGCGGACTGCGGAATCCGGGACCCCGCGGGCCCGTAAGAATATGTGGACGTTTCAAGAATTGAGGATTTCGGCCAACTCAAAACCAAATTTCCGTTTTACGTATAAATTGAAGAATTCGCCGATGGTGGGCTTTAGGGGCCTTCTCACAAGGGCCATTCCGGCTCCCCTGGGGGTCTGGTCCCCTTTCTTGACGTTACAGGCGCGGCAACATGCCACGACGTTCGTCCAAATGTTCTCGCCCCCGCGGGCACGGGGCACCACATGGTCGACGGTGAGCTCATTCGCGGAGAACACCCTTCCGCAATACTGACACTCGTAGCCGTCGCGAATCAGAACATTACGGCGTGAAAACGGCACCTCTCGACGGTAGATCTGACGAATGAACTTGATGAGGCGAACAACCTCCGGGATACGAAATGTCCGCGAAACGGTCCGGACTACCGTATCCGATTCCTTCACCACTTCCACCTTTCCGCTGAAAAGTAGGACCATAGCCCGTTTCCAGGGTACCAAGCCCATAAACTCATATGTTGCGTTCAGAACGATTACCGCATCCATGACCGGAACCGGAGCCCCCAATCAAGGTAATGATTCGTCGCAAACGTTCACTCGGACTATCTTCCGCGCCTATCCTACGACCTTGTTTCAAGTACCCCCGATCCCAGTCCGAATCGGTAATGCGTCCTCCACCGGTCTTGTACGGGCAGGCCCTTCACTGGACGGCCGGCTCGGCGAGGACCACACATCCGGACCTTCCCGGTCCGGGGTCTTGGGACAGTCATTGTTCACGGTCATTATAGCTCCCGGTGAACGGCTGCGATCCCGACGTCAACCTATGCCTCTTCATCTTGTACCGGCCACAAGGGGGCTAGTCAAGCACGATCGACAATCTACCGCGAGCTTTCGACCGACCGAACACGGCCGGGATCGACGTCCGGCCGCGATCGAAGCACCCGTTGCGGCAGCGGCGGCATTGGCCTAAACGGTTGAGCGGCGACGGCAACCGCGCCGACGCGTCGGGTATACCGGCGGGTTTCAAACGGAATTGCCATGCAATCCTTACAATGCAGTCGCCCCGTCAGGTGCCTTGGATCGTTATCTTGTGCGCGGTCAAGCGCATTTCCTTGAGGCTGCCGGGTACCGACATCTCTTCCCCAAACAGACTCCTGATCAGTATACGCCCGTCTTCCACTCTGAGATAGTCCACGCTCTCCATCAGGAGACTCTCTTCCCCCGTCCCATCCACAAGGTACGCGTTCGATTCGCACATGATTCGCCTCCGATACGCCGGGTATAGACGGCAATTTCTTAGTGATCGCTTACCGCGAAGCAGGGAAATCAACCGCTAAGACCCAAAGGCACAAAGCAAAGCGATCCCGAAAGATGAGCAACGGCAGACCGGCGGGAATGCCGGGCCTTTCACGGCCCTTGATTTCAATGCTTACCGGTAACCTATCGGTGAATCTTCCGTTGACTTCTTTGTGTCCGGGTAACTTTGCGGTTCGATTTTCCGGGTTCAACGCACGGTCGCGGCGAACGTCTTTTTTTTATGCAGATAACACTTTCCGAGGGAAGTTGGAAGCGCCCGATCGGCCCATGGTCTCCGGACGGAACCGGGAAACGATAATCCAATGAAATCAGGATCAAATGTCTATGACGGCCGCCGTAAATTCTTAGTCGCTCGCGATGAACGGAATTTTAGGATATAATGAATAGCTACGGGGGCAGCACGAAGGCCTGTTTCCGAACCGGCCTTCGTGAAACGGGCCCGGAAACATGTAAGTCCGCACCTGACGGGATTTTACCTTGAAAGAATCGGATGACACGCTGCGTGAACTACTTAAGGATCCCAAAGAGGTCTCCTCGATAGGACGATACGAAATCCTCGGGATGTTGGGTCGCGGTAACATGGGCGAAGTTTTGCGCGCGCGCGACCCCATGATAGGTCGAATGGTGGCGCTGAAGACGAGACGGTTCGACCTCATCTACGACAAGCGCGATCTTGATTTCGTAATCAACAAGTTTTTCGAGGAAGCGCGTATTGCCGGCAACCTTCTCCATCCCAACATCGTCACTATTTATGACGTAGGGCAAGACGGCGATCACTGTTACATCGCTATGGAGCTCCTGGAGGGGCAAACCCTTACCGCGTTCAATAAGAAAGAAACCCTCCTCCCCCAGGACAGAGTTTTCGATATAGTCAAGAGAATCTGCTACGCGTTGGATTTCGCGCATGCTCACAATGTGATTCATCGGGACATCAAGCCTGCCAACCTTATGCTTAGCGGCGACGGGAACATCAAAATAACCGATTTTGGGATCGCTCTTACCACAAGGGCGGAGAATACCGCAGGGTTGGAGGTGATGGGGACCCCCAGCTACATGTCCCCGGAACAAACCAAGGGAAACAAGCTCACCAGACACACGGACTTCTTTTCAGTCGGCGTGGTGCTGTTCGAGCTTCTGGTGGGACGAAGGCCGTTCAGGGGTTACACGCTTTACGAGTTAATGGACAATATTCGGTACACGCCTCCGCCGTCCATCATCAAAATTGATTCCAGGCTTCCTCCGGGCATAGACTTGGTTATTCAAAAGGCCCTGGAAAAGGAGCCCGACCTTCGCTACCAGTCCGGAGCGGAATTTGCCGACGAAATAGATCAGGCCGTGAAGGGGAAGCGCTTACCCCTGCACGACATGAAGGCTTCCAAGAAGGCCGATCTGCTGAAGAGCGTGGATTTTTTTCGACCGTTCAACCGACTCGAAGTCGAGGAGATAACCCGGTTCGGCAAATTTATACGCTATGATAAGAGTCAGGTGATCGTCAGAGAAGGCGACATAGACACCACTTTCTTCGTCCTACTGTCCGGTAAGGTCAAAGTGGTGAAAAATAAACGCAAGGTGGCCGAGATACTCGCTGGTTCGTGTTTCGGGGAGATGGGCGCCTACACCAAATCCGCGCGAACCGCGCACGTGATAGCCCGCGAACCTTCATTGGTGGTCAAGTTGGACCTGAAGGTAATCGAGCGCGAAAGCCCGGACCTGCGCATAAAGTTTTATCAGGTCTTCATGGAAACCCTGATCGACCGACTGGAGAAGACCACCAAGCTCCTCAGTGAAGAAAAACGGACGAGGGACAAGAAATCGGCCCCCCCAGCGGTCCAGGCGACGAGGGAAGAAGAATAGGGGCAAACGGTCGGACCGAAGGG
This sequence comes from Pseudomonadota bacterium, assembly GCA_043799015.1. Lineage (GTDB taxonomy): Bacteria > Desulfobacterota > Desulfomonilia > Desulfomonilales > Desulfomonilaceae > JAZDOF01. Next base: position 9,095 of record JAZDOF010000899.1, read on the forward strand.
TTACAGGATGACCGCCATATGCCTGCAAGCAGGTGATTCAAATTCACGGCCGCTTGGTTGATGATGGTTGTCATCAGCGGCCGGGGGTATCGCCTGCCCGAACCTTTCGTCGGGCGTACAGTAACCATTCACTTACGGGCGGGAAATTCCGATCTCAACGTGGCGCAGGCTTTCTAGCCTGCGAATTTTCTCAGTGCGATCTCGGCAGGCCGGAAAGCCTGCCCCACAAGAGTGAATGGTTACGAGCGTACAGGCTTATCATGCCGGATTCTACCAAGCTGTTGCTGAAGCTCTTTGACCTCTTTCCCTTTGCCGCGGTGAAATCACGCGCATTGGACCGGTACGAGCCGTACAAGATGGGTCGTCCGTCTTTTCCGTATCTGCCTCAAACGTCTTTTCATCAATTCCTGGTGGAAAAGCACGTTCTATCTTTGCCTGCAACGGAAACCTTGACGGTGGTGGACCGAAATGCCGGCGACCTGGGATACCTTCTCGCGGGGTCGGGCAGTACGCGCATAGCGGCCGTAGAATCGGTGCAATTCGCGGAAAACCTCGGCCTCCCCGGCCCAATGCTTCACAAATCCCTCGGCGCGAAGGGGCACGGATACCACTACCTGGACGGCCTCTGTTGTCTGGATCCGGATTGCTCGTCCTACGTCCTGAGAAAACCGGGGGCAATGGTTGAGCTGGGCAGGGCCGTCAAGAGAGTTTGTTTGTTCGTGTTTTCAATGGACCCGAAGTCCCTCGAAGACGGCCGCGAGTGGGACACGGGATTCATCACCCGCGACGCGACGCCTCTCTATCGACAACATACGGTGCGAGCCGGGTTTCACAGGGCAGGCTTCTACGACGTAGCGGATGTGATGACCATAATCGACGGAATGCCCTACACGGATTCAGTAGGCATTTCCAGGGCCGGAATGGGGCCCCACTCCTTTGTGGCCCGTCGCGCCCTTTCCATTCCTCCCGCCGCGCAAACGACTCAAGTGTATCTGGCTTCAAAGTCGCCGCTGACGATGGAAATCATGTAACCGTCGAGCGCACCGGCTCCCAAGCGCATGGGGCATGGGACGGATAGGCCGGTTGGGCCGTTTCGGAACCATCAGCCGGATGAAAAACCTAACCCGATGTTTCATAGGGGCGGGGATAAACCCCCATAGGCGTCAAAATAAGGCGACAGGCAGAAGAAAAAATCCCCCCTGCCCCCCTTTACAAAGGGGGGTTGGGGGGGATTTCTCTGTCGGTCTTTGC
>JAZDOF010000906.1:0-2508 GCA_043799015.1 Pseudomonadota bacterium
ATCATACAAATCTTGCTAAATCAATTTGGTATGTGGTATACTTAGAAAGAAGATTAACCAGGCCTTGTTCCCCGGCCCGTTCCGGATTCGGAGAAAAACATGAGATTCACAATTCTGGCCGTCCTGTGCTCGTCCGTGGTCTTCACGGCCCTCGCTGGTTGTCCTGCATGCGCGGAGGACGATCCGGCCTCTTCGAAGATTTTGCCCTACTCGATCAGATACCCGCTAATTTCATCAACGCGCTATCCTTCCCCGGCCGGAGACCGGTACCGAAGCTTCTTTGCCGTCAGAAGAATGCTTACGGAAGGGGTTTCCCGGGCACAGGCCGAGAAAACCGCGGTCAAAGTATCCAGGGGATTGTCGGCCAAAGCGCTGAGGGAAGAGTTCAACAACACTATAGAGGAGGCCCGTACATGGCATTCCCGGTACGGCACGTACGGCGTACTGGGACTGGGAGAGGACGTTTTCACCAAGAAAGCGGCCAACCTGCGGACACGATGCCGTGAAAACGACCCCAAGTATGACACCTACGCGGCAAAACCGGAAAGCAAGCTAAGGGGTCATAGGTATTAGCTCGGGCCTCGCCCTCGCGGGATCGACGCCGTTTACGGGACCTCCTCGTCAATTCCGTTGACTTAAGAGGAACCCCGCACATCGGTATCGTCATTGCGAGAGCGTAGCCCCGAAGCAATCTCCTACGAAAAAAGCCGGACACCGTTATCCCTGCTTTCGCGCCTAGGCGTTGAGATAAGAGACGGATACGTTGTCCGGGAATTAACGGCCCTTCGTTGTTCCCATGGGTTGAATGAAACCCATAACTACCCATAGGTGCGCCCCTTCAGGGCGCCAAGAAGCATGTCTCCCGGCTGCGTTTCATATGTCGCCACGTGATCGGTCCGGCGTGCGTTTGGTACCAAACGGGGGGTGTTCTCACTATCTTCTCGAAAATGAGAGCCAAAACCGCGCACGGCATACGGCGGCTTAATTCAACGGCCTTGACCTACTCGTCCCAGCGACGCCCTACGGAATCAACCAATACACATCCGCATCAGGAAGTCCTTCCATTCCTTTGCGGAATCGCTTTCGCCATGGGGCGATACCGCCTTTCCTCCGTCCTCGGGATGGATTACCCCGAGCTCGCCGAAGACCTTGACCGCGTTGCGGACCGTAACGGTGGAAAAGGACGGAGGCGGGCCGATCGTCGTCTTTCCGGATTGCCTTATTTCAACGGCTTCCTTGGTCATCGCCTTGATCAGACTCTTTATTCCCGTCTTTTCTCTGAGGCCGCCCACGGCCCTAAGCACCAGATAGTAGAGTTCCAGGAGTTCCCTGAGTAGGCTCCTAAAATCCTGCAATGCATCCATGTTCTCATGATCCGTGGTCCAACCGCATCGCCCGAAAAAGGACATGGTTTCATCAAAGATCCGAGCCTCGTCCATAAGAGGGTCGAAAATGATTTCCTGCGACAGGACCAACAGCAATTTACCGAAATCATCTCTCATCGCCCGGTCGGAATCACCGCGAGACCGGTCGCCCATCAGCATGATCGTAGCCGCGATGGACGCGGGCCAAAGACCGTTCAGGAGACCATTCCTATAGAAGCCCAGATTCGGCCGTTTCGACTCTTGAATAGTGTAAGTCGCTCCGCCCGTCCCTTCTCCGCTCGATTTCGTGATCAGCCCTCGGACCACAAAGCGAGCCAGGGCCGACACGGCGGGGTCATCCTTTCCTTCGAGGGGTGCTTGGATTTCGAGACCGATCCAACGAGCGTACTCGCAATAATGAGAGGCTGCCATCAGCACTCGGGCATGCGGGATGTCGGGGCCGGGTCGGGACAGGAGTCCGGCGGAGGCCAATTCCACTCCGGTAACCACCCCCGCCCTCACGATCCCAGTCATAACCCGGTATGCCAATGCCTTGACCAAATCAGGCGAGGAGGTGTCGCCGGAAGCGGAAGCCTTTTCGCTCCAATTACGGCGGAAATCCTTGTATGAAATCGGATCATGGAACCGAACAAAAACCTTTCCGTATTTTCTGGACAAGACTTTTCGTGCCCGCAGCACCTCGAGAAAACTCTCCTTGGTCTTCTCGTTACCGGACAGCTCCCTCAGATATGAACCCTCCTCGGGGTTCTCATCATATCCTAAGAAAACGGGAATGAAGGTCAGATCCTCGGTCTCTCCCTCATCCACCGCCTGTACCAAGAAGCTCAACATGCCCAATTTGGGTTGAAGGAGTTTTCCCGTGCGACTTCTTCCGCCTTCGATAAAGACCTTGATATTCCAGCTTTCCTGAAGCAGAACCCTAAGATATGCGGCAAATACCTGCGCGTAGAGATCGAGCCCCTTGAACGATCGTCGTAGAAAGAATGCGGTGGTGTACCGCATAAGCTGCCCCACCGGCCAAAACAACAGGTTATTGCCGGCCGCGATGAGCGGAACCGCCATTCCTTTGACGAACATCAGCCACCCGGTGAGCAGGTAATCGAAATGACTCTTGTGACACGGC
>JAZDOF010000919.1:0-2181 GCA_043799015.1 Pseudomonadota bacterium
GTTGATCATAGTCGGCCGTCACAAGGGCGGCCCCAAGGTCCGCATCTGTCACCGTGTCGTTAAGTGTTGTTTCCTCGACATCGATGGTGCCGACACGTTCGTATTGCGCGGACGTGTTGCCGGTATTGAGACGGTAGACCCTTTTGGATGAGAGGAAGTTTTCGTAGCATCTCCAAATAACGGACCCATCCGTGGTGTCGGCATCCTGCGTGGTGGTCCAATCGGGTTCCGTCGCCCCAGATGTGCCTGCGGTTACACATTTGAAAATATACCCCGCTCCGGCGCCCGCGAATCCACGAACCGGGTTTCCCTCGAAATCCTCGACTTCGTTCCCTTCGAAATCGAGCACGGGGAGGCTGGCCGGGTAGACGAAATCTCCCACAACGTAGGCTTGCCCCGGAAGCCATTTGAGCGACATCCCGGACAGGGAAACAGCTTGTCCGTTCATGGCCTGCACCACTTCGGACGCAGGGGAGGGCGATCCTTCCTCTCCCCATGTTGTAACACAGGTGTAGACGTACACCGTGTTGCGGGGTTCGCCAGTGCCCCCGGAACCCACCGAACCCGTGGGAGCCGCCCACCCATAAGGAACCGCAAGAGGGTAGAACTTGACGGGCTTGGCACCGCTTCCCGTGGTCGCAAGGGAAGTGTTTGTCTTTTTCGGAATTCCATGACCCGTGTAGTAGAGTCGTCCGGTGGTATCGGCAGAAATGGGACCCGGGACCACATCGACATCCGCCTCCCATTCAAACCAGTAGGCGCCCGCATGGCGGTAAATGGTCCGGATGGTGCCCGTGTTGACAAGGGTTGCCTCCTGGGAGTCGTTGAACCATGGACGAAGGAGCCCGTTCGACAGCTTGCAGTTTCGCGCCGTCTGGGCCTGATTGCCTTGGAGAAGCTCAGGTGCAAGGCGAGGGACAATGCCCCCGAATGTTTCGAACGATAACCTCATGTGAGCTCGATCTCCACAACCGACACGCGCACAACAACTCCAAATTGCGTGGTTTCAAGCTTCACACGCAGATCGTCAGCCTCTGCCGCGCTCAAGACTACCCCGATCCACGCGATATCGTATTCGTGAAAAGTGTCATCTCCGTCGGCGTTTTGCCATGCTTCATCGGTCCCGATGACCCATTGTGACCCGATTCCGGTTGCTCCGGTAAAGAGTTGAATCCCGAGTTTCCCGACTGCCGTGCTGGTGCAATAGGCCCTGAGCCGTACATCAATTTGACTGATAACCGCCGTTGCGGCATCCTCGAAGGCGAATTCGGCCACCCCGGGGAAGTCGTTATACACAAAGTCCGCATCGTTAAAGGCCGATATCCCCTCGTCTATTTCAGTGTAGGTAGCAGGATCCACCCCGCCGCCCTTCATCCACCCGCCTGCCGCAATATCGGCGTTTGGATCGAGAATCACGGCTGTAACGGGAGTCACGAGGTAATCATCGGCGTCAAAATACTCGGTCCCATAGGTGGCCCCGGCTACCAATCGCCACTTGGTGCCGTCGGTGGACTTGAACCATCGACGTTGCGCTGCTGCAGGCCCAGACTGGTAGATTTTCTCCCCAGGATAGCGGGCCGTGAGAACTCCATTCGGGTTGGAGGAGACGCTCCTGAACCCCTCCTTTTGGATCACGCCATTGAGATTTTCGGCCACCGGGCGCTGCGATACTACGGTTCCGGCCGGCCATGCGCGAGCAGATGTGCCGCCCTGTGCCCGCTCGATCGTGAGGTTATCGCCCGCAATGGCTGTCACCTTGACTATTTCCCGGTTTCGTGCCGCATCCACGAGGGTCAAGTACATGGCCTTCCCAGAGACCCAACCCTTTCGAAAGTTCTGCACCCCCCCAGGGATAAGGGCGGCAGTCACCGCACTCGCACTGATTCCCGCGAGCAGGTTGCTGTACCCCAGGGTGTTGAACTTATGTTCCGTGCTGGGCATCAGTCGGAATCCTCTTCCGGGTCGATGTTCGCCACGTAGCCTTCATCGGAGGCATAGTCGGTGTCGAGAATATTGTGCTTGATCATTTCGAGGAGGAAAACAACCCTGGTGTCGTCTCCGTTCCAGTAAGAGTGGCGGTCTCGCTTGGGTTCTTTGGTCTCGTATCCGAAAACGACGCTCTTCAGGTTTTTCGCCTCGTATTGGTTCAAGAGGTCGATCACGCGTTCCCGCAATCCCGCT
>JAZDOF010000927.1:0-2949 GCA_043799015.1 Pseudomonadota bacterium
CCGCTCCTCCATTTTCTTGAACTGGGTTACGTCCTGAAATATCACAAGTCGGCCGTTCGGCACCCCCTGCTCATCTTTGAGGTCGGAAACGCTCACCTCCAGGTAAAGGCGCTCGCCTTCAACTTCAAGAGTAGTCAGGTACTTGTCGCTCATCTGTCCGGATCCCGCGGCCTCGTCGCACAATAAAGGAAAAACCTTGTTCAGCGGGATGGCGACCAAGTCCGTGAGCTGCCGGCGCAGCAGCCGGCACGCGGCCGTGTTGACGAAGGTGATCCTGTCTTCCTGGTCCGTAGTGATAATTCCTCCGGCAATGCTTCGGACTATATTGGAGTGCAGTTCCGTAAGCTTACGATAGTCCGCTTCCTTCATTTGCAGCGAAGTTCTGGTACGGTCGAGCTGTTCCGACAGGGAGCTGGATATAAGCGCGGTGACGAAGAACACCGTGAAGTTGACGACCATCACCCACCATACGTAATCCGGCGCCCTTACGGATGATGTTGCCCAGGGCCAATGACTGTCGGGCAGCAGCCCATATAGCTGAAATGTGACCAATAGCCCGAAAAGCACACAGGACGCCGATGCGGTGAGAAGTGCCGGCCGCCTGAAGAGGATGATCCCGGAGGCAATGATGGGAAAGATGTAAATGAAACTGAACGCGCTGGCCGAGCCGCCCGTGAAGTACACCAGCACGGTGTAATAAACCACGTCCACCATGACCTGAAAGAACGAAAAAGTCCGCAGGTTGCCGATCAGCGGCAAGGATACCGCGTAGATGAGGTTCAATAAGAACGTGGCGCCAATGAGGACATAGAGCGGAATCAAAAGGTCTATGAGAAACTCGCGAAGTTCGCGAAACTGAAACACTATGGTGGCCAGGAGCATAAGAGTGGTGAGCAGCAACCGAAGTAGGATCAACCACTCGACGCGCCTTCTTAAGTCCGGCCCGCTCCTTTCCCGGGACGTCCCGGCGTGGCTTGGGGTATTGTCGGTCGATGTCAAAGCGCGGCCTTTCCTGTCTGACGTTTCTACTTTGATAAGCGTTCACCACGATGGATGAAGAATGAACCACTAAGACACAAAGGCACAAAGAAATCGAAGGCTGATAATCTTCAGGTGTAAGCATCCTCTTACGGGCGGAAAATTCCAATCTCAACGTGGCGCAGGCTTTCCAGCCTTCGAATTTTCTTAGTCCGATCTCGGCAGGCCGGCAAGCCTGCCCGACAAGAGTGAATGGCTACTCTCGTTGGTGAAATGCACTTGATTCAGCCCAGTTCCAGCATTCCGATATTTTTCCAATATCCCGAACGGAACCGCATGAAAAAGAGCGTGCCCAGGACCGCTATGTACACGAATGCCCACACCCAGACAATGAGCAGGTCGGCCCGAAAGTACGCTATTAAAACATATACGGGAGGAACGAAAAAGAACCAAGCAAGTAGTAATTGGGCCCACATTGCGAACTTGGTATCCCCGGAGCCTTTCAGCGCGCCGGAAAAGACGATGAACATGGTATCGAACAAATTGTACAGCGCGACGATACGAAGGATAGCCGTTCCTTCGTCTATTATCCTCTCAAATTCATGAGGCGCTTCATTTCCGGCGCGGAAAAATTCGATAAACGTCTGTGGGAACACGAAGAACAATACCGACATGGCGGCCATGTAGCCCATGGCAAGCCTCAAGGCGGAGTACGCGCTCTTTTCGGCAATGTCGGTGCGGCCGGCTCCTATATGTTCGCCCACAAGCGTCGCCGTTGCGATGGACATACCGATCATGGGCAAAAAAGACAGCATTTCGATGGCCAGGACGATGTTGGTGACGGCTAGGGAAAACTCGCCCAGACGACCCACCAGGAGCACGAACAGGGCAAATGAGGCCACATCCAAGAACACTTGGACTCCGGAGGGGACCCCGAATCGAAGGAGCATCATGAACAGCCTCCGGTCCCAGCGCATTTCCATTACGGTTCCCCAGCATCGCCTGTAGTGGGCGGAGAATATTACCGACAGCCAGTACACGGCAGGAACCAGACCGCTCACGGCCGTGGCGATTCCGGCTCCCACGATGCCAAGCTCGGGGAATCCGAAGCGGCCGAAAATGAGGCAGTAATCCAAGATCCCATTTACCAAGCTGCCGGCCACGTTGCCCCACATGACCACTTTGGTCTCACCCCGGCCGGAGAAGAAAGAAGACAAAGCGGCGTTTAACGGCAGCATCACCCCGCCGAACATCAGGGCCGTGAAGTAGTCCTGTTCCAGTTTCACCAGGGTTTCGCCGTGATCTCCCCAGGCAAGGGCCAACCGCCCCAATGGAATGACCGCCGCGATCAAAGGTGTGGAGAGAAGAGAAAAGACCACTCCCTGCCACATGGCCCGCGCGCATGCCCGGCTATCCCCTGCGCCGTAATGCTGGGCCACGATGGTGTTGACATACTGGGCCGCACCCATGAAGAAGCAACAGATGGTGAAATAGGTTATGCCCCCCGGGGTGGCCGCGGCCACTGCCGCACGGCCGTACCAGGACAGGAAGAGTCGGTTCATGAATAGCGAAAGAGTCATGGAGGCAGTGGACAGAACAAGCGGCAGAGCCAACCTCAAGACTTCTTTGTACCCGCCGGCGTCATCCCGCATCATCCTTCCGCAGCTCGGATCTTTCAATTGAAGTGGGTCGATGTGGGCTCCTGCGCCTGACATGTTGTAACCGTTCACCGGGACGGGTCATTGAATCCGGAAAACTTAACCACTAAGTCACCAAGACACGAAGAAAAACTTGAAATGATTTGTAAACCCCTTTTGGTTCACAAATCGTGTCCGCCGGTTCATCAAAGTGCCGGAGCGGCCCAGAAGCACCTGAAGACTATTAGCCTCTGATTTCTTTTGTGCCTTTGTGTCTTAGTCTGAACTTCACTGCACCACAACACATACTACTTTATTATGCTTACCTTTTCAT
>JAZDOF010000935.1:0-5600 GCA_043799015.1 Pseudomonadota bacterium
CGTCCGACCTCGAATCCGGAAGGCGGATCGGCCGGAAGGTTTCTGAAGATTATTGACCTTTGATTTCTTTGTGCCTTCGTGTCTTCGTGGCGAACGATTTCAACGTAAAGGTAATTCCGGAACGCGCCACTAGGTTTGGTGTGTCGGCAGGAAGTCCTTGAATGCCGGTGCCGCTTACTTCTTGAGAGCGGAACTTGACAAACGAGATATGTGGTGACACCCTACGGACCAACGTAACACAAGCCCTTCCTTATGTGGACAGGGTAAGATGCGGGCGGGGATTGATCCCGGAGCAAGTCGACATGTTCGTGATCGACCTGTTCCATCGAGGAGTAATTGCCGTCGCGATGGTGGACGCCGTCGCAATGATTGAAGAGGGCCGCAACGCGGGTTCGGTAGAACGGAGGAGCTTTCGGGAACGTCCAACAGTCCGGACCTCATCGCATTGCGGTTATCAGTCGGCCGAAGAAGGCGCCGTGGGAAAGGAAGACCACGCAAAGAAACGGCCGACCGCCGTGAGGTGACCTTGAAGAAATTCATACCGTTTCTCTGTATATCAGGAGTTATCCATGCCGTAGCCCTCGCGGGGCTAACCCTTGCTCTCCCCGATCAAACGGGAGTCATCGGTGCTCAGGACGGTGATCCGGATCGAGTCTTTGTGGTCATGGTGTCCGATCAGGATGTGGTGGCTGTGGCTCCGGTTCCGTCGCCGATGGATGCGCCCGATTCGAAAGAGTCAAAGCCCGAAGAGGACAAAGAGATCCGAGAGCCCGTGGAACCTGAACCTAGGGAGCCCGAGGCCCAGGATTTGCTTATAGCCCAGGAGGAGAAGCCGGTCGAAAAGGAGAAAGAGAAATCCACCGAGAGCACGCCTCAAACGGCAAGCGATGCTCAAGTTAGTCGGACCACGCTGGGGCGGGAAATCAAGGAGTTCCAGGCAAGGCTATTGGCAGCGATACGCCAAGCCACTTATTTTCCACAACAAGCTCTGAATGAGAATCGCCACGGAGAAGTGGGCGTAACTTTCGTCATCAACCGGGATGGCACCCTGTCGTCAGTGCGCGTGACCAACTCCTCGGGCAATTCCCTGTTCGATGAAGCGGCCCAAGACATTCTTCGCAGGGCGTCAAAGGCTTTTCCGGCTTTCCCTGCGTCGATCGGAAAGGACAGTCTGCAGTACGACGTCCCAATACACTTTCAGGCGAAAAAGACGGCCGATGCCAAGAGAAACGTAAAGACGCCGTAGAAATGTGACGGTGGGGCCCATGGGCGTCAAAATAAGCACAAGTCGATCATAATATCATGCTGATATCTGATGATAGACACCATGATTCATGCCGTATATTGTTTTTCAGTCCATGTCCTTTCGCCCGGAGTTAAAACCCCGAGCTATCCACATTGCGCCTTCGGGGCTCGTGGCAACGGGCTAGGGTCCAACCCGGGGCGGCACCTCTCTTAACGGGGCCCTACATGGGCGCAACTGTGTAGCCATGGGTTTCAACCCATGGCGAAGGTTGACACCCCGGTCGAAGTGGTGGCCCGGTTCCCGTACGCGGACGTTCTGAGGGATGACTGGGTCGTGTTCAACGTGAAAGCGAATCATTACCGGATTGTCACAAAGATCGATTACCCGGGTAAGGTAGCGTATATCCGATTCATTGGGATCCATGACGCGCAAGACCGCATAGACGCGGACAAATGTGATATCATTTCAGGTTAAGAGAAGTTGCGCGTGAGCCTGCTTTGGAAAGCCCGCCGGGATCAATTGCCATGCACATACCACAGCGTACCGTGCTGCTCATAGGAGGCACAAGCGAAACCTCCCGCTTGGCCGAGTCCCTTGCGGAGGCCGGTTTGGGTGTTCTGGTGTCTCTAGCGGGTAACACGCCGTTGGATGTGGGGACCCACCCGCGGATTCGAAAGAGGGTAGGGCCGTTGGACGAGGCGCTTATGGAGGGTCTCGTCAACGATCGACATGTTTCCTGCATAGTGGATGCCGCGCATCCCTATGCTTCCCAGGTACACCTAACGTCCCGGACCGTAGCGGTCCGGCTTGGGCTGCCTTACTTCAGGTGGGTAAGAGAGGAATCCGTAATCGAAGACGCTCCACTGATCCGGTTCGCCGATGACCATGAGGATGCGGCAACGCTGGCCGCGTCCATGGGACATTCCGTCCTGCTGACTACGGGATCCAGGAACCTTATTCCCTACGCGCGTGAATGCGCTCGCGCCGGAATATCTCTTGCCGCGAGAGTCCTTCCGGATGAGGATTCGGTGATGGCATGCAGCATCGCGAGCATTCCCCAGGAGAAGATCATCACGGGTCGCGGGCCGTTCTCGCTGGATGAAAACCTTGCCGCAATCCGTCAATACGGCATTGATGTCCTGGTGACGAAAGACGGCGGGCCCGCGGGCGGAGTCCCCGAGAAGCTGAAGGCCGCGGAGATATCCGGCTGCAAAGTAGTGGTGATTCGACGACCCGTCTTGCCGTCGGACAATGAATACGGGGACATCGGGACCTTGGTGGGGGAAGTGTGTCGCGCCTCGATTGGGCCGGGGAATGGAATCGAGGGTGACGGCGGTTGCGCAAAGGTCGAAGAGAAGGGATCCTTCATCTGATCGGCCGACAAGCCGCATTTCGCCGATGGCCGAACTCCTCCTTCGCCGCCTATCAGGAGGGACAACCCGTCTTTAACGACACGGATGTGGGCCATACCGTTCAGGCTACCGATCGTGTCTCCACGGTTCGGGCCGGCCCTGAAAGTTTCTAAGGAGGGCCCGGCTTCCCGACCCTTAACGATCCCTTTGCCTCAACGCCGACCAATACCAATCAGAGAAAAGGCACGGTGAAGACCGTCGTGACGGCCAGGGAAGCGTAGCCGCGCCTGTCGATCCTTTGCCGACTCCTGGGTGCGGCGACATCGTTCCCCCGTAGAACCTCGATGACTTGAATTTTCTTGAACCGACGAGTTGCATAAACCGTGGGCGTTGTGATACATGGTCATATTATGACTACTCACGATGAGTCTATTGGCTTCGCGGAAGAAGAGGTTTGTGCGGGAGTCCAATATGAAAAAGGAGTCTTAGGAATGGGTTCAAAATTGTTCCGTATTGTTTCGTCGGTCATCCCGGCGATGGCCCTTTTGGTGTTCGGGATGTTGAGTCAAGGTTTGGCCGCGGACAGCCTCCTGGTGTTTGCAGGTGCGGCAAGCAAACCTCCAACGGAGGATGCGGCAAAAGCATTCGAGGCCAAAACCGGGGTGAAGGTCGACGTCATCTTCGGAGGGTCGGGGTTCGTGCTTTCTCAAATGATGCTCGGCAAGAAGGGTGATCTCTATTTTCCCGGTTCCTCGGATTACATGGAAATAGCCAAGAAAAAGGACGTCGTTTTCCCGGAAACCGAAAAGAACATCGTCTATCTGGTTCCGGCAATCAATGTCTGGAAAGGAAACCCGAAAAACGTCAAAACCCTCAAAGACCTCACCCGACCCGGTCTCAAGGTGGCCATAGCAAACCCTGAAGGAGTATGCGTCGGGGCCTACGCCGTTGAACTCATCGAGTCGCTATTCCCGCCTCAAGAAAAGGAGGCGTTCAGGAAGAACCTCATCAACTACACCGAGAGTTGTGAAAAGACCGCTACTGCAATCTCCCTGAAGGCTGCAGACGCGGTTATCGGTTGGAGGGTCTTCCACTATTGGGACCCGGAGCGAATCGAGACCATCCCGCTTGACAAATCCCAGGTCATCCGTATCGGATACATCCCCATCGCCATATCGAAGTACACGTCAAATCGGGCGTTAGCCCAGCAGTTTATCGACTTTCTTCTTTCTGAGGACGGGAAGAAGATCTTCAAAAAATATCAGTACTTCATGAGTGCTGATGAAGCGGCAGCTTGGATCGGCGAAAAGAAACCCGTAGGCGGTGAGTACGTGGTTCCACAGGAATGGATAAAGAAATAGCGCTGCCGCTGTTGTAGGAGTCGGAGAGCGAGGGGGCGAAGCATCCCTCTCGTTCCACTATGCGGGCTGCTCGCGTGACGGCGGCGTAGCCTAAACCGACTTCGGCATGAAGGAGGAGATATGATCGACATAGGAGAAGCCCAAAGACAAGTTCTTGAAGAGATTCCGGTTCTGGGAACAGAGCGGATTCACATCCTCGAAGCCTTGGGGAGGGTGTTGGCGCAAGAAGTGAAATCCGCCCGGAACGTGCCCATGTGCCGGAATTCCGCCATGGACGGTTACGCATGTCGCCATGAGGACGTGGCAGGCGCGATGTCGATAGATTCGATTCGGCTCAAGGTGATTGGGGAAGCCCCCGCGGGGAAACCGTTCAGGAAGACCATCGGTGCCGGTGAAGCGGTGCGGATAACCACAGGCGGCGTCATACCTCCGGGGGCCGATACCGTGGTGATGGTCGAGAATACGGAGTTACAACACCAATTCGTCGCAATTTTCGCTGCTTCGGCCGAAGGAGCGCACATACGGGATGCGGGAGAAGACGTCAAGGCCGGTGAGGTCGTAATGAGCCGAGGTACGGTGGTTCGTCCGCCTGAGATCGGCATGCTTGCGACCTTAGGTCATGCCTATGTTCACGTTTTCCAGCGTCCGATCGTTGCGATCCTCTCCACTGGAGACGAACTGGTGGACTTGGACGAACCGTTTACGGAGGGCAAGGTGGTGTGTTCAAACAGTTACAGCCTTGCCGCGCAGGTAACCGAATGTGGAGCCGTACCCCTCTCTCTCGGATTGTGTTCCGATGACGGGGTGGAACAGCAACAGAGGCTCTATCAAGGGTTGCGGGCGGATGTCATCGTGACGTCGGGCGGGGTTTCAATGGGAAAGTACGATCTCGTCAGGGATTCCTTTTCTCAGGTAGGGGTCAACGTTAAGTTCTGGAAAGTTGCTATGAAACCGGGGAAACCCCTCGTCTTCGGGACCATCGGGAACAAACCCGTGTTTGGCTTGCCGGGGAACCCGACTTCCGCTATGACCTCCTTTGAACAGTTCGTCAGGCCTGCGTTGCTCAAGGTGATGGGGCACACAAGGCTGTTCCGACCGACAACGGAAGCAGTCCTTGCCGAAGACGTTCCTTCCGAGCCGGGTCGCCTCCACTTGGTGCGATGCGCTTTGTTTGGCGAAAACGGACAAAAAATGGCACGATCCACCGGCACCCAAAGTTCCGGGGTGCTACGTTCCATGGTCCTGGCTGACGGACTCATGATTGTCCCTCCAGTGGCGGGCGGCTTTTCACGAGGAGCCAGGATCAAGGTCCAACTCCTTCATTCGAATGCCCCCTTGGCGGTTTCTTCTCCTTTCTGGTAAGGAGCATCAATGAGAACGGAGAAGAGAGGCTCGTCTCCGTCCAGCCTATGGCTGCAATTCGGGATGTTGAGGAGAATCAACGCCGTTGCATGATACCACACCAAGTTCCAGCCAAGTCGGGATCACGAAATGAATTTTAGGAAGATTTCAATCGCCTGCGCGTTCACTACCTTCGGTGTCTACGCGGTCCTTATTTTGTCCCTGTTCTATTTTTTTCAGGGGGGCAAATTACTGGACACGTTACTCTCCGAAAGAACGCTCTTTTCCATTCGGCTGAGT
>JAZDOF010000947.1:0-4572 GCA_043799015.1 Pseudomonadota bacterium
GCCGTACCCGCCGAGTATCTGGAGTCCTTGGCTGACGGAGTGGATCCCCATCTCCGAAGGATAGGTCTTTGCCACAGGGGTCAGGAGGTCGAGGAGCATGGCATGGCGTTTCGCCGTATCGCCTTCTTCCGTGTGGGCCAGATCCGCGTACGTGCAGCAACGAATAATCAGGGACAAAGCCCCTTCCGCGACGGACCGTTGAAAGAGAAGCATTCGCCTCACGTCGGCATGCTCGATTATGGGGATTGGGGGCAGGGTCGCGTCCTTGGCGGCGGGTTTACGGCCCTGCGATCTTTCCTTGGCATATTCCAGGGATGCATAATAGGCTGCGGACGTTATCGCCGTCGCCTGCATGCCGACTCCCCGTCGTGCCTCGTTCATCATCTGAAACATGTACGAAAGCCCTTTGTGGGGCTCACCCACGAGAAAGCCCCTACAATCGCCGTTCTCGCCCATGCTCAACTGGGTGATGGGGCATCCTCGGTAGCCCAACTTGTGGTACACCGTGGTAACCGTCACATCGTTGGGTTTCAGGGAACCGTCGCCGTCAACTCTATGCTTGGGGACGAGGAAAAGGGATATCCCTTTGACCCCTTTGGCTGCGCCTTTGATCCGTGCAAGCATCATATGCACGACATTATCGACACCGTCATGGTCACCGGCGGAAATGAATATCTTCTGCCCTCGAATAAGATAATACCCCTCATCGGTAGGCTCAGCGCGAGCGATAATATCGGAAAGCGAGCTGCCCGCCTGGGGTTCGGTGAGCGCCATGGTCCCTTGCCAATCGCCGGCGAGCATTCGGGGAACGTAGGTATCCTTAAGCTCGTCCGACCCGTACGAGAGGACCAGATGAGCCGCGCCCGCAGTCAGCAGCGGAAAGCCGGTGGACGAAAAGTTTGCCGCGGCGAAAACGTAATTGCACACCATGGTTACGGCCGAGGGCAATTGTTGGCCGCCAACGGAATAGGGCATACCGGCCGAAATCCAACCACCTTCGCCCCATGCTTTCATTATGCTCTTTACGGCGGCATGGACTTTAACCCGCCCGTTTTCCAATACCGGGGCTTCACGGTCCATTTCCTGAAAGGAAGGGTACAGGAGATCGTGGGCCATCTTTATGGCCGTGTCCAGGACTATGTCGTACGTCTCGCGGGAATGATCCTCGAAATAGGGGTGTTCCGAGAGCCTAAGTACGTTGTGAACCTCGTAAAGCAGAAAATCCAGATTACGTCGGCTGACGAATTTCGTAGTCATTTTGACCTCACCCAATCACGAACTCGAACTTTTCGGCTTATCGTTAACCTCTACGGACAAGAAATGAATCTCGAAGGCAATGGTTTACCACGATTGCCGAAGAATGAAACACGAATACACAAAGAAATCAAAGGCGCCGATTCTCGGATCTTTCTCGTCAAAGCATGCCCTTGGATTTCGATACGGACACGACCGGCGAGCCCAGGGCGTCATGGACGCTTGCAGGAGTTCCTTCAAGCCTTGACCGCCCCGTGGTTCGCTTCTTCGGGTGCATGGAACCGGTCGCGGCGGTCGGGTGTCTCGTGGTGGCATAAAACGGAACGAGCATCGCGACTAGACACATCGTATTTCCCTATGGTATGAATAGATGATTATGCCGTTCCGGGCCGGTGGTTCGGTCGCGTAATCTCATAGGTAAACACCACAAATAATGGAGCACGAACGGTCGATGTCGAAGCACATCGGCATGTGGAAAGGAAATGTCGATGCCAGTTATTACTGTTATGGCAAGATCCGGAGTTCTCAGAGATTCCGAAACCAAAGCGATCCTCATCGACGAGCTTTCCGCAGCGTTCGCCAAGGCCGTGGGGGACGAATCCTACAAGAAGAGGGCCACGGTCGTCATCATGGAGGTCCCCGACGAGAACTGGGGCAGAGCGGGAAAGCAACACGGATCATGATTCGCCTTCTCGGGGTGGGCAAGGTCTTTGCAGCGCGTGACGGGTCACGAGTCGAAGCACTCAAGGATGTTTCCATCGATGTGAAGCCGGGCGAGTTCCTTACTCTGCTGGGCCCCAGCGGCTGCGGTAAGACCACGCTGCTTGATGTGGTTGCCGGTCTTAGTGAACCCGATTACGGCAGCGTCCACGTCGATGGGTTCGGTCGAAACAACAGTTTCGGCTGGGCCGGGTACATGCCGCAGGAAGATACTCTGCTGCCCTGGCGCACGGTCCTGGAGAACGCCGAGATCGGGTTGGAGATCAGAGGCGTCCCGCGGAGCACCCGCAGAGAGAGGACGCAAACCCTGCTTCGCCAAGTGGGGCTCCAGGGGTTCGAGGACAAGTTCCCTTTCGAATTGTCGGGTGGGATGAAGCGTCGAGTGGGGCTCGTGAGGATGCTTGCGTACGACCCTGCCGTGCTCCTGCTCGATGAGCCGTTTGCCGCGCTGGATTCACAAACACGGGAGTTTCTCCACGACGATCTGCTTTGTCTGTGGCAACAGTCCCGGAAGACGGTCATCTTCGTCACTCACGACCTCCTTGAGGCGATCGTCCTGTCGGATCGGATCATCCTACTCACTGCTCGGCCTGCCCGGGTGAAGCGGGAGTACGTGATACCGTGGCCTCGTCCGAGAGACCCGGCGCTGCTCCAGGGTACCTCGGAGTACGTGTCCCTGTATCGGGCTTTGCGCTCCGATCTTCTGGAAGAGGTCGCGGACTTGCGGGCCTGCCGGCACGAAGACGCTCCTGGGGGACCGCTGTGAGCGACAAGGCCCCTCTTGTCCGAATTCTCCTCGTCCTAGCATTCCTGCTTGCCTGGGAGTGGGGCGCGTCAAGCCGGGCACTGGATCCGTATTTCTTCGGACAACCCTCCGCGATCGTGGTTGACCTGTGGCATCTGGTTCGTAGCGGTCTTGTCTTTCATCATGCCCTCGTAACGCTGGCGGAAGCGCTGGGGGGATTCATTATCGGGAGCTTGTTCGGGGTAGCCGCCGGCTTCATTCTGGCCGCGAGCCCGTTCCTAGCCAGGGTCCTCGACCCGATTCTCATGGTCCTGTACGGAATACCCCGCATCGCGCTCGCTCCCCTCTTCATTCTTTGGTTCGGACTGGGATTAACGTCCAAGGTGGTGTTTGCGTTCGTGCTGGTGTTCTTCCTGCTCCTCTTTAATACCCATGCGGGCCTTGGATCGGTGAGCCCGGAGATGGTGGACGCGGTGCGGGTTATGGGTGCGAGCAGAGCCCAGTTGTTGAGGCTAGTGGTGTTCCCGGCCATTTTGCCTTGGATTATGGCAGGCCTGAAGTCCGGCATCGGCATGGCCTTTCTTGGAGCCGTCGTGGGCGAATACGTGGGAGGGAATGCCGGCCTGGGATGGATGATTTGCTCCGCAGGAGGTCTGTTTCAGACCACCAGGGTGTTCTCGGCGCTCATCGCCCTGGCCGTGCTGGTGGTGATCATGAATTCGGTGTTCTCGGCCGCGGAAAAGCGGTTGCTCCGGTGGAAGCCGGAAAGGACGTTCGTTTAGTCGGAGGTGTCCGTTCATGTCGGGTCGCTGGTTCCCAATGTGGATTGCAGTCTTGGTGCTCGTGATTTCGTGCGGGAGTCCCGCCCGTAGCGGCGAACTCACCAAGGTGAAGTGTTCCGAGGCGGTTCGCGGCTTCTTTTTCGTTCCGCTATACCTAGCCCATGGGCTGGGGGTCTTTCAAAAACAAGGGCTTGAAGTGGAGATCATCTCGGCCCAAGGCGGACCGGCTGCAATGCAGGCCCTCGCTGCCGGTCAAGTCGAGTTTTGTGCCACCGGGCACGGCCAGGTGGCCAACATGTTCGCTAAAGGCAAGAGCACAAAGATCGTCAATCTCATGCAGGACAAGTGCACTTTCTCCCTCGTTGGTAGGCCCGAAATCAAGGGGATCGCCGCGCTGAAAGGTAAAGCGATCGGTTGCACCCTGATCGGAGCGGAGACCTACGCGGTCGGGCGCTTCCTTGCCAGGAAAGCCGGGCTCGACCCGGAAAAGGACGTCACCCTTGTGGCGGTGGGCGGCATGGCCACCATGGCGAGCGCCCTGGAGAACGACCGGGTCCAGGCGGTCATGTCGTGGCAACCGCTCACCCTCAAACTCCTTCAGGAAGGCAAAGGCGTGATGCTTGCCTCACTGAACACGGCAGCGAACAGTGAGAAACATTTCGGCTCTCCTGCCTATTCCTTCTCCGTGCTCCAGGTCACCGACGAGCTTATCAAACAGCGACCGGAACTCGTCCGGCAGTTTGTCCGCGCTTTGGTTGAAGCCGAGAAGTGGATCGCGTCGCACAGCGCGGACGAGATCGCCAAGGTCGTAACGCCATATTTCTCGGGCATGACTCAAGAGATTGTGGCAGCTTCGGTTGAGGGCGACCGCGATGCGTTCTCATCTACGGGTATCGTGACGAAGGAGGGGCATGAGACCGCGGTGAAGATATTCATGGACGCAGGAGTTTTCACGACCCCTGTGCCTTTCGAGGGGATCGTCGACAACTCCTTCTCGGAAAAGGCCGGCCGGAAGTAAGCGGCAATGAGACAATCCCTTGAGGGGCTAGTGTTTCCCATCAATGCGTTGCC
>JAZDOF010000951.1:0-8029 GCA_043799015.1 Pseudomonadota bacterium
TATCGGCGCGAACGGCGCCGGCAAGAGCAACCTTGTCTCGTTCTTCAAGATGCTCAACGAGATGATGGCCGGGCGACTCCAACAGCACATCGCTGTTTCGGGACGTGCTCAGTCCATCCTACACTTCGGTCCCAAGGTGACTCCGCAGGTGGAGGCCACACTGGAGTTCGAGGGGGATAACGGCTTGGATGTCTATTCGATGCGCCTGTTTCACGCGGCAGGGGACACGCTGATCTTTGCCGAAGAAGGCCTGAGTTTCCTTCGGATCGGTCATACGACTCCAAGACTGCTCTCCCTGGGTTCGGGGCACCAAGAAACCCGCATCCGTCAGGAAGCGGACAAAGGGGACAAGACTGCCGGGGTCTTTCGACACCTAAACCATTGTCGGGTGTACCACTTTCACGACACGTCGTCCACGGCGCGAGTCCGTCAGTACTGTTATGTGGGCGCCAACAAGCCTTTGATGCCGGACGCCGCGAATTTGGCCGCCTTCCTGCTTCGCTTACGCGGTATAAATAACGGCAGTGCGTACAAGCGTATCGTCAGCACCATCCGCATGATGGCGCCGTTCTTCGATGACTTCGATCTGGGATCGACCGATCCCGACAAGAAGGAGATAATACTGAACTGGCGGGACAAATGGTCCGATCCGGTGTTTGGCCCGCATCAGCTCTCGGACGGCACCCTGCGTGCCATGTGTCTCGTCTCGTTGCTCATGCAACCGGAGGCGGAACTGCCGGACCTGATAGTCGTTGATGAGCCTGAATTAGGCCTGCATCCCTATGCTCTCAACGTGATTGCGTCCCTGATAAAAAAAGCATCTCACCACACGCAAATCATCGTCGGCACTCAGTCCGCCTCGTTTCTTGATAATTTCGATGCCGAAGACGTGGTTGTCGTGAACCGGGACGGTAGGGAATCGGTCTTCACACGGCCGGATCCGGTGACGCTCGATGCATGGCTCGATGAATACGGCCTTGGGGAATTGTGGGAGAAAAACCTCATCGGTGGAGGACCACACTGATGACTCGCCTGTACCTGTTCGCCGAGGGGCAGACGGAACAAACCTTTGCCGACACGGTCCTGGGGCCTCACCTGGCGCAGAAGGGGGTGTATCTAAACAAGCCCGTTCTCATAGCGCACGCCCGAAAGAAAGGACGTGTCCACCGGGGCGGCGGTCGCAAGTACCTGCCGATGAGGAATGACATCCGGCGATTTCTCTGTCAGGAGAAAGGCACGGGTGTCTTCTTTACCACCATGATCGACCTGTACGCGATCCATTCCGAGTTTCCCGGGCTGGATGAATCCGAGAAATTACGTCACGTTCCCGAAAAGCGGGTAGTGGGTCAGTTTGAAAATTCTCGCTCTGGAATTCTAAAATAGCACATGTCATGGTGCAGTATGAGCGAACAGGAATCCAAGAAGAAGAAACGGGCCCGAGATCTCAACGAGCTGGGCTTCATGATGACCGAGGAGGCTACGGTACATGGGCCCGCCATTCCGTAGAAGAAGCCCGAAGCCGACAAGAATATTCGCTCTGTTGTATTGGGACGAAACGGGGAGGTCGCATGACATTGAGGTCACTCAGCGATGGAAGCCGGGGTCACGGATTATGTGTGGACGTTGGAAGAAATTGCGGACTTGGCAAAATACTGAAGAATGACCGGAAACTCATTGCGTGTTTCTGCGGAATTTGGTACCCTGTTTTCATCACGTCAGGATTGGGGAAAATGCCACCTCAATTGAAACTTCAGGGTGTCAACGTCGTGCTTCGCGGGAATTTCAATCCACCGATTTTCCACCCAAGTTGGTTTGCATTGAATGGACTCTTGCGGGATGGAGAAACAAAAGAGGCGAGTATTCAGATTATTCATCCCTCGGTAGCGGTCTTTTCCGCCGAATGGCTTGAAATAAATGTCGTACAGGATCGGTTTGAGGCCGCGACCACTCAGGGGTCCCATTTCGAGGCTCTTCGAGATTTAGTGGTGGGTATCCTGACGGTCTTGAACCATACGCCCGTAAGGATGATGGGTATAAATCACACATTTGTTTATGATTTACAGTCCGAAGAAATGTGGCACAAGGCGGGACATACATTGGTCCCGGAGAAATATTGGGAAAGTCTGCTTGATCAACCAGGGATGAGGAGCCTGACCATTGAGGCACGACGAACCGACGGTCTTGTGGGGCGAATCCTGACGCGGGTGGAACCGTCTCGTGAACATAGGTTTGGCCTATATTGTGAAATAAATGACCATTATGAATTCGATGAGGGAGAGAAACAGCCGCGAGGAATAGACGAGGCCACGCGCGTTCTGATGCAGAAATGGACTGAATCCATGAAACTCGGAGAGAAAATCGCAATGGCACTGTCCGAGGTGGGGCAATCACAATGAGCACACCTCAACTTAACCTAGAGTTGACGATACCCCATATACTCCAACAGCGAAAATCTGGCTCCAGTAGTGACTTTGGCGTATTGCTCAAAATCAACTATAATGCTGATACTCTTTTTGCGAGAGAATCACTGCTCCCAGAGCGATATCAATTTGAACGGGTATCCAAGGAAAATGGACGGTCCAATAAGTCTACAGACCCTTTTCATCCCAATGGCACGTCTGAGACCTATCGCAACAGAGTTCCTGACTTTCCAATGCCAGTACCAGCGCCGGAACCGAGCGAATCGTTTCTACTACACCAGAAATGGGAAGGATATGTGACGAAAGTAGAGCAATCCAAGTTTTGGGCGATTCTCACCGTCCTAAAAGGAGAGGGACCGGAACAGATAGCCGAGCTGGAATTTGAGGAAGTCCCTTCTGATGATTACGACTTGGTGACTGTTGGGGCGGTCTTTTACTGGAGTATCGGCTATCTGCGTAGACGATCGGGAACTATAATAAGGGCCTCTGAAATTCGATTTCGGCGATTGCCTCCCATGACCAAAGACCAGATACGCAAAATAGAAATGAAGGCCGACCGCCTGGGGCAATTATTCCACGATGAATGAAAAAGGGGTTCCTCCGTCAAACGACCAGATAGAACTCTCTTTGTTCGGCTCCGGATTCGGCGAAGCAATCCTAATCCACTTTGGAAATAATCATTGGGCGATCGTGGATTCTTGCCTAGAGCCCGCGTCCAGAAAGCCGGCGTCACTCGTCTATATGGAGACGCTCGGAATAGACTGGGCCGTAGCGGTGAAATTAATTGTGATCTCTCACTGGCATGATGATCATATTCGTGGAATAAGCTCAATCGTAGAGAAATGCCCTGCGGCAGAGGTCTTTATTTCGGCTGCAATGAAGGAAAAGGAATTTCGTAAGCTGGTAGTGGCCAGCGAAGAACAAGACGTGGCCGCAACCCGAGGCATTGATGAGTTTTCGCGAATTTTTGCAATATTGGAAGAACGGAAACAGTCTGGAGCAAGGTTCAATCCTCCAAAGATCGCCATTCAAGACAGACCCTTACTTCATGAGCATATGCGCGTATCGGGCAATGATTTTGAAGTGAAGATTACAGCGCTTTCCCCTTCCGACGCTTCAGTATACCTTGCGCAGAGATCTTTTGATCGACTGTATGCTGGTCAAATCAAGTCCCTTATTCGCGTTCCTCCTCCAGAACCAAATGATGCGGCTGTAGCGTTATGGGTTGAAATTGGGTGTCACAAAATTCTACTGGGATCAGATCTGGAATCGGGCACTGACCCAACACGGGGCTGGGCTGGTGTGCTGTCGAATTTCAGGCGCAACGGGGGACCCGCTGGGATCTTCAAGAAAGCTCACCACGGGGCGGCCACTTCACATCATCCACGCCTGGGGTCGGAATTGTTGTCGACAGATGCCCACACGATGCTGACTACCTGGTTCAGGGGCGGGAAATGGTTGCCCACCGAGAAGGATATCGAGCGGATCAAATCGTTGACTTGCAATGCTTATATTACGTCACAGCGTCCTGGGAAATATAGTTACAAGGACAAATTGGTTAGGGAGTTTCGCTCCAAATTGACACGTCTGCACGCCGGATGGGGTCAAATTAGAATCAGAACCCCCTTCAACGACCCTCGCGGAATCCATGTCGAATTGTTTGACAACGCGATTGATTTACGTCAGATCCGAACCGCATCCTCATAGCTGTGTGGGTGCTCAAAGATAACTTCGGAGCGGAGGGCAGTGAGTCATTAAGAAAGACATGCTACATGCGGACCTATTTGGTGGATATAGCCTCATTCCAATGCCTTCTTGGCTTGGGACGTACGTTCACCTACGATGAGCAGAGAGGCTATGGTGTTCGTATCGGCAACAATCACGGACGCTCTTCTTCTTTTGCGGCACGGAGGATCTCATCCGTAAGATATGGAAGCGAAATCCGCTGTTGTAGGGCCTCGACTTCGGCAAGAAAGGCTTCCGGATCAACACGCTCACGGCGAAGCGCACGCTCAAGGCAGGTGATCACCTCGTCGTCAACGGTGCGACCTTTCTCTTCCGCTCTTTTCTTGATTCCGTCATACAAACGGTCGGGAACATTTTCGATGATCATCGTCGTCATGGAATCTCATCCTTGGCGGGTTTTCGGCTCTAATCTCCGTTTCTCCGACCCTTTCAAAGCGGATCATGTCCCCGCGACCGTCTCCTGATTGACGGGAGGCTGAGGCACGGGCACCAGGCGAACCTCAACCCTTCTCTGAAGCGCGGTCGCTATTTTGGCGAGCATCAACAAAGAATCGCCTTCATAATCAGCCTGTTCAAGTTCGTTTATTGTGGACTCGTCTACGCCGACCAAATTCGCGAGCCCGCCCTGAGTCATGTCGGTTGCCGTGCGGAGGTCGTAGACCTGTTGTCCGATGTCGATCTTCAACTGGTATTCCTCCAGCAGCGATTCCAACTCCGGGTCGTTCTTAATAAACTCCCTGTGCGCCCAAGCCAAAGCATCGGAACTCAGTCTTACATCTTCCATGATGAGCCCTCCCAGAGGAACGTCCGACCCTGTGGGTCCTGCTCGAATTTCCTTTTTCCATCAACCGCACGGTCTATGTGGATCGGCGGAACAACACGCTCTTTGGTAAGTCCGTGGAACAGTACCACGGCAGATCGACCGTAGAAGAAATACAGGACTCGGTAGTTCACGCCTTGCACACCGATCCGCAACTCGTATATCCCGTCCCTGAGGTAGTCTGCATACGGGCGCCTGAGTTCGTGACCAAAATTGTGCAGGTGACGGATCAACGCAACACACTTGGTTCGCTGTTTCGGCTGCAACGATCGCAGCCAATCAACCACAGGAACGGAACCGTCTTCATCCTTATAGAATACGACATCGACCAAAGGCATCGCTTCAGTCCTCCCCGTCTTCACGCTTATCATAGCACATCCGGAGACGCGGCGGCAGCCGAAGGACGGTTCTTGGCCATGGCCTCCGCGTCCCGGGACGTCAAGGTGTGAACGGTCCCCGACCCCGTGTGGACGCCGCCCTGCTTACTCGCACCGGGAATCAGGAGGACAATATTGCTCCCCATGGAGCGAATCCGTTCGTTTATGAGTTCGCGAGCGCCCATCCCGATGCCCACCATGACGATGACCGCGCCCACGCCGATGACTATGCCGAGCATGCTAAGCCGCGACCGGAGAAAGTTGACACGGAGTGCTCCCAGAGCCGCACCCACGGCATTCAAGATGCTATCGAGCATGAGATCATCCGGATCAGGAGATAAAAAAGATAGCACAGCGCTGGCGAACATGCTACCATTCGGATAAGTTATGCGGTAATGTGTTCCCGACTCGAATTGCCCTGGAAGGACAAGCCTCGTGTAACGGATCTTCTTTTGCTCCCCTGCGTGCCTCGTTCCGGGAAACGCAGCGATGCGGCTCGTTTCCGGATCACGGCCCTGAGTTGTCCTTCCCATTTTTCACCTGCAACTGAGGCCCACACCTTGCGGTGCCGGAAGGCAACCCCCTATGGGGTCGAACGATGGTGCTGGGCTTCCTGTTCCTAATCCTGGATGAAAGAGAACGCTGATGGATCTCATAGACCTTTTTCAACGCGGCGGCCTCGCTATGTATCCTATTTTACTGTGTTCGATCGCTGCCGTTACCGTTTTCTTCGAGCGCCTTTGGACCCTTCGCAGGAAGAGATTGATTCCCGACGGCTTTGTGCGCCGGTTTCGTGAGCATGTTTCAAAGGGAAGCACCGCGGAAGCCGCTGAACTTTGCGACGTGTACGATTGGTCGCCCCTGTCGAGGATTGCCCGGGCCGGACTCTCGCAACACGCCCAGGGAGCGGACATGATCCGATTCATGGTGTCCGAAACGGGAGGCCAAGAGGCCGTGGAACTGGAACGGTATCAAGCGGTACTGGGTACGGTGGCGTACTTGTCCCCGCTGTTGGGCCTGTTCGGCACCGTATCGGGCATGATCAAGGCCTTCGACGTTATCTCAAGGCATACCGTGGTAGACCCGCCCATGTTGGCGGCCGGCATTTCCGAAGCGCTGATAACCACGTTCGCCGGACTGGCCGTGGCCATCCCCGCCGTAGTCATGGACCGATACGTACAAGCCCGTTCCGAACACCTATCCCTTGAACTGGAAAAGAAATCCACGGCCTTGGCCGAGGCCCTGATCAAGCAATCCGCCGATACCGGCCGTCTGCGATTGCTGGATAACCGCGAGAATGAGGAACCCAAGGCAGCCCTGTCCGGTCGATAGAGCAGGCGGCGTTCCGGTGGGCGATCTGATCGGTGCGCCGGGAAAACCAAGCCACGAAGTCACCGTGACGAAAAGGGTGTCGAAAGCGGTCCAGGGCGTCCCATTCAGCCGTATACCGCGTCCGCGGATCAGTTCCGGCGAGTCCTTGAGTGCTCGTGATTCATTCATTGTCCGTTGCGGTAGACGATCACCCCCTATCGGCCGGTGTGAAGAAATGAGAAGAGGCAACACGTTATGTGGATGAAGCGCGGAAAGAACAAAGGAGGAGTGTTGGACATCACTCCGTTAGTGGACTTGGTGTTCCTGTTGATCATCTTTTTCCTTCTTTCCACCACGTTCAACGTTGCTCCCGCCATAAAGTTAGATCTTCCGGAGGCATCGTCGCAAAAGATTCACCGGGAAAAGAAAGAGATAACCATCTCGGTGGACCAGTCCGGCGCCGTTTACGTGGACAAGCATCCTGTGGAGCCGAATGCTCTCCTTTCCACGTTGTCGGCCTCCGCACGGGAGGATCGGGATGCCGTCGTCCTTATCAAGGGCGACCGGGCGTCCGCTTTCGGGCGAATGGCCGAAGTTTTGGGAACGGTCAAGCAGTCGGGTTTGCATCGGATAGCCATAATCACCCAACCGAAGAAATCACCGGAGGGCTCCGGTGCCGTAATTGAGGGCAAGTAGCATGAAGGGCCCGATCCCTTTTCTTTGTGTTTCCCTCCCTGTCCCCGCGTTCGGGTTGGGGGGGGGCGGGTAGTACCGAGGGCGATCCCGACCAGGTCTTCTCCGTGTCGCGTCCGAAGAGGATACAAAGGCCGTTGCGGCTGCTCGTTTCGGACAGATACTTTGTCTTCCGGCATGGGCCTCGATCAATTCGGCGATCCGATCCGTAACCATTCAGTTACGAGCGGGAAAATCCGATCCTAACGTGCGGTCATCATTGGCGACATCACGAAGAGAGCCGTCAAAGGTACTTGAGAAGCGGTTTTCTGCGGTCTGATGCGGCGGGGCTTGACAGGCCCAACGGCAAAGGCTACTATGGAATGAACGTTCATTCACTCGCGGCCCTAACCGGCCATTCAGCCCGACGATGACGCACTTCACAGGAACATGGACAAGAAACAGGCGATTCTGGATTCCGCTCTTGAACTGTTCTCCGAACGGGGCTTTCACGGCACCTCCGTGGCGATGATCGCGCAGAAGGCTCAGGTCGGAGCGGGGACGATCTATCGGTATTTTCCCGACAAAGAAGCGCTGGTGAACGAATTGTTTCGCCTCTGGAAGACCGCCATGATGAAGGCCCTGCTGGACGACACCCCCACCGATCTGCCGGCACGCAGAAT
>JAZDOF010000967.1:0-2725 GCA_043799015.1 Pseudomonadota bacterium
GGCGGGTTTTCGACGTCTTGGTGAAAACCGGCTTTATGAGTGAATCCGATGTGTTGCTTCGCGGCATCCGACCTGAACCTCACCTAGAGGAACCTGCCGTCCGGGACGAATCCATGCCCCCGGAAGAGATAGCGCGTTACCGTAGAAACGCGATTTGGGGGATACTTCTCGGAATATTTCTTCCGCTTGCAGGGGGAATAATCACTGCAATAGGACAATCGAGCGACAGCGGGGCCGCGGCCGTATTGGGAGCGCTGTTGAACATTGCCGGGTTTATATTCTACGTCTGGGGCTGTTACAGCCTCGTAACAATGAAGGGGTACCATTGGGCGTATTCGTTGATCGGCATCTTCTGCTGCGTCCTGGTACTGCTGTTCCTGCCCGATAAAAGGAGCGGTGCTAAGGCCTCGGGAGGTCTTCTTGTGCTTGCGGTCTGTCTGGTGGCGCTGGTCGCCGTGGCGATCATCGGCATAGTACTTGCCGTCGCAATACCCTATTACGTTTCGCATACGAGGGCAAGATGCGATGTCGCGGCCGAATTGGACACGGAGGCGGTCGGCTTGGCCATCGAAAAGTTCAAGAAAGACCTCTACGAGCAGGAGTGCATCGGGAAGCTTACCCTCGACCCGGGCCATTTTTCGTACATCGTGGGCAACTACTACGGGTTCCGCGGCACCAATACGAAGTGTCAAGTCACGATTAACGCAAACGCAACGGACGCGTCCGGCAACCGCGTGGTCGAGGGTTGGGCCGCCAAAGGTTCCCACCCGCGGGGGACCGACTCTCGTTACATTTATCGTATTCGAATGTCCGACGGAGCCCGTCTCTCTAAGTCGGCACAGGTCCCGGCCGGTGGGTCGTCGTGGGGACAACCCGACCACATGTGTTATACGGAATCAATATCGCGGGGGGATACTGCGGACCGCGGGCGCGGCTGCATGTGGAGCATCCCCAAAGCGGTTCCTTGTCCGAATGTCCCATGGTGACGGCCGCATTCCGACCCCGTAACTCCATAGGCGTCAAAATAAGGCGACAGGCAGAAGAAAAAATCCCCCCTGCCCCCCTTTACAAAGGGGGGGTAAGAGACCGATTCCTCCCCCCTTTTCTAAAGGGGGGTTGGGGGGGATTTCTCTGTCGGTCTTTGCGGTAAGGAAGAGCCGGTGGAATCTAACCACAGAATATCATAAAGATTGGACCGTTATTTTGACGCCCATGCCCGGTGGCCCCGGCCGAAGGACGTGTCGGGGCGTCCTTCACGGCCCGGAACCCGACGAAGTGGTTCTTGACAGGACAGGTCGGCAGGTGTACACAAGTCGTTTTAGACGTGCTTGGGGCGCGTTGGGGCCTATGCGTAGCCGAATGGGGGCTCACCACGGCACACGCTGGGGTTAATGGTTTTTCCGGGCAATGACTCCGACATGACGTGACTCCTTCGGGGCTCGCGGTTTGCGCCCCCGAAAAGAATCGCTTCAGCGGACCGGTTCGAATAGGGGCGTAGCCCATGTACGAGGCTTGGTTCAAGAACCGGGAATAACACCATATGGGTAGGTGTGATGGTTGATCATGACGAAACACTGAACGGCGTTGAGGGACCGACCGGTCTTTCAGCACTGATTGGGAACGAGAGCGATATGGAAGAGGACAAGGCAACACTCGAAGAGACGGCAAAAACACCGGCTAGTGCCAGGCAGATGGCGCGCTCCGCCACGTGTCTGCGCAAGCCTCCGGATATTGAAATCGGCAACGTCACGGCATTCCTGTTGGGGGACGTGGATTCTTACCAATCCCTTGAGGCGGTCGAGAGCGTCAACTCCAACAATCAGAGCGACGCACGAACCCCCCTCATGACGGTTATCACCGCACTTCTCCAGAAACAGGGCGGGAGCATGCTCATCTCCGACATTGCCGCCGAGGTGGACGAATACTGGAACAGGCCGTTTCCGGCCAGCCCCTACACCAGGGAGGAGTTCCTTTACGTTTTGATGGAAAAGGCCGACAATATTCGGCTCTCTTGACGCTCCGCGGCGGCGGACCGTTATCCTTTCCGGCGAAAGCGAACCGGCATGAGGAACGATGGCTGCGGTAGACGGGGCCGTCTGGAAACGGTCCGGTTTTGGATTGCCCACGGTATCTCCGGGGAGGGCACCCGTGTCTTGATCGACTTGGTTCGCGACTCTCCCGACGATGCGGAAATCTTGGCCCTGACCTCGGCAGCCGTTTCCGCCGAGGGAACGGTTGGGGATCGCATCGCCTTCTTTGAGTCGACTCGCGATTTCAGAAAACCCGAGTTATCGGCGGCATTGGGGGAGGCTTATGCCGAAATCCGCCAATACGACAAGGCGATAGGCGCGTTCGAGGAATCCCTCGCACTGCACCCGGAAGACGGGAAGGTGCGTTTGGCGTTGGCTCGATGTCTGCACCTTACGGGGGAGTTGGAGGAGTCCGGCGAACATTACCGTAAATGCGTCGAGCTCATGTGGGGGGAACCGCCGGCCGCAGAAGCCATGATCGGCCTGGCGGAAGTCAGCTCGGAGCTCCGACGGTTCGATGACGCACGGGAACTGTATGGAGAAGTACTAAAGACCAATCCTCACGAAGAGCGCGCCTTGATCGGACTCCGTGTGATCGAGGCACGGGCGGACGACCCGGCTATGGATGAGGAAGCGATCCGTGTGGCGGACGTGGCCGATCAACCGTGGGCCATGGAATTTGCGGCCGCATTACT
>JAZDOF010000974.1:0-4910 GCA_043799015.1 Pseudomonadota bacterium
CCTCTCCCACGCAAGTCACAAGCTTCTTCGACTCCGGACTTGAGACAGTCAGCCAGAAACCCAAAAGCATCAAAGAGAGTACTCTTCCCAACGCCATTCTTACCGATAACCGCCGTCATAGGTGTCAGAGGCGACGTCTGTTGGGTATTCCACAGTTTTCCAAGGGTCAAGTCACGCAAGACTCCGTAGTTCCTTAATCGAAGTCCTTCAATTCTTGCCATCGGATCGACCTCCCGTCCGAGTCACAACCTGATCGTGCCCCCGTGACACCTTACGCAAGACTTCCAGCAACAGAGCGACATTAATAGGCTTGTTCACGACCAAATCCACCCCCGCAGAGGATAAATCCTTGTCCTCGTCCGCTTGAGCCATCAATACAAACGGCGGCTTCAACAGGCCGAATTCCTGACAGAAATCAGAAACCATCTCCGCCGCCTGCCGGCCGTTAGTCTCGGAAACGGTAAGATCGCAGACAATCGCTGAAAATTCCTCCGATAGGAGGTTGTCCAGGGCTTGATGGGCCGAGGAAACAACCGTCGCGCCTTGTCCCAGCTTAGTCAGGCCCTTCTGCAATACACCGGCCACTGCGGGCACGTCGGTGATCAGAAGAACACGCAACCCTTTCTCTTGGGCTTTCGTAGCCGCGGGGGGCGAAGCAGTCTCCTGTTCTTTGTGTGGAACGGCCGCCATGGCCTCGTGCATCCTGCACTCCAGATTTTTCAGTTCGGTGACGTCCTCGAAGGATAAGCCCAACAAGTCATGCGGCATCGGAAAGGCTCGGAGCCGAAAGAACCGCTCCATATCCTCGGTCTTGAAAACCGCGCACTCAGCGGCAAAAGCCTCACCCGTCGCCATGGTCCGCAACAGGGCCGGAGTGAGACCTTGAAGTCGGGCATTGGGCCACATCTCATCGAATTCTTGACCGCGCTGTTCATCGGCGTTTATGTCCATGAGGCGGGAGGCCTCATTGTTGGCGTTCACGAGAAACAACTCGCCGGGTGCCTGATATTGGAATATGAGCAGCCCCGAAGGCATGTTTCGAACGATATGGGAAGACGTCTCCAAGAGTTCGGTCAGTTTGTTCTCCGCTGCCTTACGGTCCGTGATATCAAGAGCATATTCGATGACTTTCGCCACGTTGCCGTCGCCGTCGAAGATCGGGTAAGCGTGGACCTCGACTACTCTGGAGTTGCCGGCCGCATCATGATGAACGTGTTCTACGGTCGCGGGCCTGCCGGTTTTCTTGACCTGTTCCAGCGGACAGGCAAGGTCATTGGATTCACAGGGCGTGTCCCGCCCGTGGGTAAGAGCGTAACAGGTCGTCCTTCCCGTGCCGGCCGCGGGTCCGGAAGCCGTATTGGCCTTTATGATCCTGTAATCGTCGGTGTTGACGATATAGAAAGGATGGGTCAAGGATTCCAACACCGTATTAAGGAATTCATGTTGTTCACGGAGTTCTTGATTGGATCTCGCAAGCTCGGCGGTCCTCTCTTCCACCCGCTTCTCCAACTCGTCGTGGGCCTTTTTCAGGGCCAGTTCGGCCTCGCGCTTCTCTTGGACAAGGCGATGCTTGTCCAAGACTCCCTCGATGACCGAAGGCATCAAATCATAGTATCGGCTGTATGAATCCTTGATCACATAGTCGCCGGCTCCTAGTTTGAAGGCCTCCACAACTATGTCTTCATCTCCTGCGCCGGTAATCATGATGGTAGGCGGCAGGCGGCGCTCCTTGGAAAGAATACGAATGATATCGAGTCCTGTGAGCCCGGGCATGTTGTGGTCGACGCAAAGGAGATCGTAAGTCCCTTCCCTGTACATGGCGAGGCCTTTCTCGCCGTCATGCGCTATATCGACCACAAATCCGGCACGGCTCAAAGTTTTCTGCATTAGCCTCGCCGTTCCCGGGTCGTCTTCCACGCAGAGAATACGCACAAGCCCTGAGGGAAACATATTGAAACACTCCTCAGCCGCAGGGGCTCAAGACATCTCGGCCCCTTCGGAGAGCCGGTTGGAAATGGTGAATGTGACGGCGGAACCCATTCCCGGGTCGGAATCACACCAGATATCGCCGCGTTGACGCCGTATAGGAGTTCGGACGTGGGACAAAGCCATGCCCTCTCCTGGAGCGTCCTGTTTTCCAACACGTTGGCAATACCCCCATTTTATGAATTGCTCCGCGTTTTTCTCATGTAACGCATGTCCTATCCCGGATTCAGCGAACCGAGCCGTCCGGCCTCGGGATGCGGTATTCCGATGAGTTGCTCCAACAGAATATACAACGACCCAAGGGCTCCCAAGGCGGGCTTCCGGCATTCCTGTTCCGTTGTCGCATCATAACACTGCGGAATTATTGTCGGGGCAAGCATAGCAGATTCGCCGAACCCTGGAAAGCGGTTTTGCCGTGGCGGACGCAACTCTTGA
Source organism: Pseudomonadota bacterium (assembly GCA_043799015.1). Taxonomy (GTDB): domain Bacteria; phylum Desulfobacterota; class Desulfomonilia; order Desulfomonilales; family Desulfomonilaceae; genus JAZDOF01. Next base: position 2,422 of record JAZDOF010000974.1, read on the forward strand.
GAGCATTTGCGGTGAGCGGCCGCGCCGGAATCGAGAGAGAACGGACAGCGGGAGGCGACAGTATGGGTGTCGGGTCAATCGACAGGGTGTTACGTATAATGAATACATAACACGATGATATCCAAGGACTTTTCAACTTGCCATTTTAGAGTTGCTTAACTATCATTGGTCTCGCGTTAGGGGGTGTTGGGCGGTCTCTAACTCCGTCCAACCTAGTACGGAAAATTCTTGCAGGTGGGGCGGCATTCAACGGCTTTCAGATTTGCAGGAAAGCCCGGGACGTTGTCCGTTCTCTTAGGGGGGGACCGACACTAGGTTGGCACAGCGTTCCGTTATTGTTTCACCAGTCCATACAAGGAGGTTTCTTATGGACAAACCGATCCAGGTTCCGGAAGGGTTAGCGATGAGAGGCGTAACCCGCCGTGACTTCATGAAATTCTGCGGGTTCATGGCGACCGTTCTGGGTCTCCCTGTGTCCTTTGCTCCGCGCATTGCCGAGGCCATGCAGAAGGAACGCCCCACGGTCGTGTGGCTGCATTTTGCCGAATGCACAGGATGCACCGAGTCGTTTATCCGGTCAACGTATCCGTGGGCTGCCGACATCATTCTGGATACCATCGACCTGGCTTACCACGAGACGATTATGGCGGCCGCGGGCGATCAGGCCGAACAGATCCTGGAAGAAACCGTAAGCAAAAAGAAGGGCAAGTACATCTGTATCGCCGAGGGGGCCATCCCTACTAAAGACAACGGCGTGTACGGCAAGATCCACGGCAAGACCTTCTTGGAAATCGCCAACCACGTAGTAAAGAACGCGGCCGCCACCATCTGCGTCGGCAATTGCGCGGCCTACGGCGGCGTTCAGGCGGCCAAGCCCAACCCCACGGAAGCCAAGAGTGTGAGCGCCGTTACCGGCGTGAAGACCGTCAACCTGGCCGGTTGCCCGCCCAATGCCGACAACATGGTCGCAACCATCGTCCATTTTCTTTTGTTGGGCAAGCTCCCGGCCCTGGATGATCAAGGCCGACCACTGTTCGCATACGGTTACCTTATCCACGACAACTGCCCGAGAAGAGGCTATTTCGAGAACGACCAATTCGTCGAGGAATTCGGAGACGCAGGAGCGGCAAAGGGCTGGTGTCTCAAGAAGGTTGGTTGCGCTGGGCCCTCCACATACAACAATTGCCCGAAGATCCTTTGGAACCAGGGCACAAACTGGCCTATAGGCGCGGGCCATCCGTGCATCGGCTGCAGCGAGCCCACTTTTTGGGATGATTTCGCCCCCTTCTATGTAGAGAAGTAACGGGCCGTATCCTCAACAATGAACCTGACGCGGCGTCGGGAGGAATCCGTCGTCCGTTGCGGGTCGGCACCCCGTTTGAGCCATCGGCGGTCTGCCGTGGAGGGTCCCCGGCCCCGGAGGTATGACCGGACGTATGCCGAATATCCGCACTGCGTGGATTCCAATACTTCCGACTCAGCTATAGAAGGAGCGAAACAATGGCAAGAGTTGTCGTCGATCCGATCCCTCGAATCGAAGGTCACCTACGGATCGAGGTGGAAATAGAAAACGGCAAGGTAAAAGACGCCTGGAGTACGGGAACGCTTTTCAGGGGTCTCGAGATCATCCTTCAGGGGCGTGATCCTAGGGATGCGCACCTTATCACCCAGCGTTCTTGCGGCGTGTGTACCCTCGTGCATTCCATGGCTTCGGTGCGAGCCGTGGAAGACGCTCTCAAAATCAAAGTCCCGCCCAATGCCAGAATCATTCGAAATCTTACCCATGCAGCCCAGAACAGCCATGACCACCCTGTCCATTTCTACCAGTTGTGTGCCCTGGATTGGGTGGATGTGGTTTCGGCCCTAAGTGCGGACCCCAAGAAGGCGTCCGACCTGTCGGGAGCCGCAAGTGGTCGACCTCAGACGACCGCCTATTACAAGGGATTGCAGGAAAAGCTTAAGAGCTTTGTGGATTCCGGCCAGCTCGGCCCCTTTGCCAACGCCTACTGGGGTCACCCGGCTTACAAGTTGCCGGCCGAAGCCAACCTCATGGCGGTCGGACACTACTTGGACAACCTTCGTCAGCAGGTTTTCGCGGCACAGTTGACCGCCATTTGGGGCGCCAAGAACCCGCACCTCCAAGGCCACCTACCCGGAGGGGTCACTGTCGTGGAGCAGATTAACGCGGACAGGATCTCTCAGTATCTCTTCCTATTGAGGGAGCAGCTCAAATTCATCGAGGAAGTCTACATTCCCGACGTGTTGGCCGTTGCTCCGTTTTATCTGGATTGGACCAAGTACGGAGGAAATAAGAACTTTCTGTGCTACGGCGACTTTCCCGAGGGTGAAAGGAGCCGGATGATTTGTACTTTCCTCGTGGAGCCATCATGGACGGCAAGCTCGACAAACTCGAGAAAGTCGACGCCAAGAGGATCACCGAGGATGTTACCCACGCGTGGTACGAGGGCGAAAAGCCCCTGTATCCCGGA
>JAZDOF010000989.1:0-3056 GCA_043799015.1 Pseudomonadota bacterium
CGGCCTGAAGCTCGAGAACATTAGCCTCAACGACCTGGGCCGCTGCAAGCGCGTAAACATCGACAAGGACAACTCCACCATAGTCGACGGCGCAGGCAAGAAGGAAGAGATCGAGGGCCGTGTTCGCCAGATCCGCACCCAAATCGATGACACCACTTCCGATTATGACCGTGAGAAGCTGCAGGAAAGGCTCGCCAAGTTGGTGGGCGGCGTTGCGGTGATCAATGTCGTCGCGGCCACCGAGACCGAGATGAAGGAGAAGAAGGCCCGTGTCGAGGACGCACTAAACGCGACCCGCGCCGAGGTGGAAGAAGGCGTAGTCCCCGGCGGCGGCGTTGCCTACATTCGGTGCCTCCCCGCCATCGAAGCCCTCAAGCTGGACGTCGACCAGGCTGCCGGCGCAAAGATCGTGCGCCGGTCCCTCGAGGAGCCGATTCGTCAGATCGCCCAGAATGCGGGCCATGACGGCTCCATCGTCGTCGACAAGGTAAAGAACGGCCAGGGCGCGTTCGGTTTCAACGCAGCGACGGAAGAGTACGAAGACCTCGTCAACTCCGGCGTTATCGACCCTGCCAAGGTCACCAGGCTGGCCCTTCAGAACGCGGCATCCGTAGCAAGCCTCATGCTGACCACCGAAGTCATGATTGCCGAGAAGCCCAAAGATAAGGATGCACCCCCCATGCCGGGCGGCGGTATGCCTCCGGGCGGCATGTACTAGGCTGAACGAATCACGGGATGGTTTGCCGGCAAATGGAGGCGACGCCAAGAACGACGCCTACGCCTTCGGCGACCACCCGATGAACATGATAAGACGGGCCTCTAAGGAGGCCCGTTCTTATTTGGTGCGCTTGTTGACGACACCAACCCCAGTTCACATTTTCGGGAGCTTGTCATGGTTGAAAAAACAAATGGGTCTGAAACGAAAAAGGCGTCGGAACTGAAAGAGAACCTTTGTTTCGACCCTGCTCGGGTATGGGACAAACTGACCGCGGACGAACAAAGCCAAGTGGCCGCGTATGCCGACGGGTACCGGGACTTTCTGAATACGGCCCGAACGGAAACCAAGGCCGTAAAGGAATTTGTTCGAAGGGCGTCGGAAAAGGGATTCGAAGACCTGGAGACCGGCGATGCGAACGCTAAGGGGTTCTATCAGACGATAAGAGGAAAACTCCTTGTCATGGCGATCCCCGGGAGAAAGCCCATCACCGAAGGAGCGCGCCTTATAGCTTCCCACACGGATTGCCCCAGGCTGGATCTGAAGCAGAATCCTCTTTACGAAGATACGGACCTTGCATTCCTCAAGACGCATTACTACGGCGGCATTAAGAAGTACCATTGGGTTGCTCGCCCCCTTGCCCTTCTGGGGACAATAATCACGGCTGGCGAAGAACCTCGGGAAATAGACGTCGAGATAGGCACAAGGCCGGATGATCCCGTTCTCCTCATCCCGGATCTACTTCCGCACCTTGGAAAGAAACAGATGGAAAAGGCCGCGAATGAATTCATCACAGCGGAACAACTCAACGTGCTGATCGGGAACACGCCCTATCCGGAGAAGGAGGCGGAGCCACGAGTCAAACTGGCCATCCTGGACCTGCTTCAGAAGCGCTTTGGTATTAAGGAGGAGGATTTTACCAGTGCCGAGCTTCAATTGGTGCCGGCGGAATCAGCGCGCGACGGCGGCTTGGACGGCAGCCTCATCGTAGGCTACGGTCAGGACGATCGTGTATGTGCTTATACGTCTTTCACCGCGCTCATGGAGACTGAAAAACCGGAATATACCTCCATAGCGGTGTTCTTCGATAAAGAAGAGATCGGCAGCGAGGGCAACACCAGCGCCCAATCAAGGTCATTGGAGATGTTTTTCATGACTCTGATGGAGAAGCTCGGCGTTGAACCGACCCTGAAGGCCCTTCACCGATTCTACTTGAATTGCCGGGCCCTATCCGCTGACGTGAACGCCGCCTTTGACCCCACGTTTCCGGATGTTTTCGAGAAACGGAACGCATGCCGGCTCGGCTACGGCTTAACCATTGAGAAATACACAGGACACGGGGGCAAGTACATGGCCTCCGATGCAAACGTGGGGTACATCAGTTGGGTGCGCCGACTGTTCAATCTAAATGGGATCGCATGGCAGATCGGCGGCCACGGTAAAGTGGACGAAGGGGGCGGTGGCACCGTTGCGAAGTTCCTGGCCCGAACAGGCATGGAGGTACTGGACGTGGGGCCCGCAATGCTCGGGATGCATTCGCCCATGGAGGTAACGGCCAAAGACGACGTGTGGATGTGCCATCGGGGGTACAAGGCATTCTTCGCGGGTTAGTCACGTACCGGTCAACGAGAGAGCCGCACGGCCGAGGGCTGAAGAGGCCGTCGAAACAACACCGTCCCATTCTGGGAATCGTGGGCCGATCTCGCCTATGCATCGGTTGTCGAAAGAAACGTCCGTTTTGTGGGCACGGACATTTCTTTCGGCCGGCACCCCAATTACCCCGTCCTTACCGATTGTTTCCGGTGGGACCCGAGACCATGCCCCCGAACGCGGCCGCTAGACCTTGGTATTCAGTGCCGCCTTTGATTTCGCATATGCTTTCCCACGATTCGTGTATCTGTTCGGGCGTGGGCGCCGTTGTGCCGTCGCCGACCAGAGCCCCTCGACCCGTAACCACCGCTGCGCGATTATAGCGTCCCATGCCCGCGTTGAATATCATGCCGGTTTCCAGGCACTGCTCGGCACACAGGTACATAACCAACGGGGCCACAAACTCCGGTTTCATCTTAGCCAGCATGTCCGGCGGCAGAATATCCTCGGTCATCCTGGTCCCCGCAATGGGCGCGACACAGTTGACCCGTACGTCGTACTTCTCCCCCTCCAGCTTGAGGGTGTTCATCAGGCCCACCAGGCCCATCTTGGCCGCGGAGTAGTTGGCTTGACCGAAGTTCCCGTACAGCCCCGCCGCGGAAGTGGTCATAATAATACGGCCGTAACGGCTTTCTCTCATTTTCGCAAATGCGGGGCGGGTGACGTTGTAGGCCCCGTCGAGATGCACGGT
>JAZDOF010000997.1:0-5591 GCA_043799015.1 Pseudomonadota bacterium
ACATGGTTGCCGGCAAGTCAGGGTTTGTGGAGATACCTTCGGCACTGTCCGGCAAAGAGGCATTCCTGGCTTTTGCGCCCCTTAAGCTCAATGGTTGGTCCGTAGGTTTGGTTTATCCCAGGGACGAGCTCTATGCCGAGATAGGCGAGCTCCTGAACACGGTGAACCTAATGGGAGTCGTCGGCACATGTCTGCTGTTGCTGGTCAGCTTCGTGGTGGCGGCACCGATTTCGAGACCCTTGGTACGCATGGCCGATGCCACCGCCAGAGTGGCGGAGGGTAACCTGGAGATCGACCTCTCGGATATCAACAGCAAGGACGAAGTCGGACGACTTGCGAGGGCCTTCACCTCCATGACGGCCTCTTTGAAAAGGTACATTCGGGATCTCACGGAAGCCACCGCGGCAAAACAGAAAATCGAAAGTGAGCTGCGTGTGGCCTCGGAAATCCAAAAGAGCAGGCTGCCGTCGGTTTTTCCCGCTTATCCGGACAGGTCCGATTTCGACGTGTATGCCATGATGGAGCCTGCTAAGGAAGTGGGAGGCGACTTCTACTATTTCTTTTTGGTGGATGATGACCACCTGTGCTTCTGTATCGGAGACGTGTCGGGAAAAGGGGTGCCGGCAGCTCTGATCATGACGTTGACCATCGAGCTGATACGGGATGCGGCAAGCGAAGGATATACCCCCGATGCCGTGCTGAAGAGGGCCAATCGACACTTGTGTCGAGGAAACGACACTTGCATGTTTGTAACCGTGTTTTGCGCGATTCTTGACCTCCGGGACGGAACCCTTACCTATTCCAACGCGGGCCATGATCCAGCCCTGATCATCGGCAAGGAACGCGGGGTACGGTCCCTCAACCCTCCCGGCGGACCCGTACTGGGAATCATGGAGGACGCGACGTTCACCCTTGATAGGATCGCACTGCTGCCGGAGGATGTCGTTCTTGCATACACCGACGGAGTGACCGAAGCCTTCAATCCTTCGGACGAACAATTCTCCCGGGAGCGCTTGATCATGGCCCTGGGGCGGTCCGGGGAACGTACGGCCAACGGCCTCATCGGGGAAGTGCTCGAAGCCGTCAGGAGTTTTGCTCAAGGGGTGCCGCCCGGTGACGACACTACCATGGTCGCCGTGAAGTACGAGGGGCGGCGGGATGAGTAAATCCATTAAACGGGGAAGCATTCCGGGAGGAACACGATGATCGATCAAGCCGTTCGGAGGAGTGGAGAGCTGTTTCAAACCGGCTTCTTTTGCGCAGAAAGCGTTCTTCTCGCGATTGCCGAGGCCAAAGGGATACGGTCCGACATTGTCCCCAAGATCGCGACCGGTTTCTGTAGCGGTATTGCACGGACGGGTCGCACTTGTGGGGCCCTTAGCGGCGGGATAATGGCGATCGGCATGTTATTCGGCAGGAGTACCCCGGGAGAGTCCGTCCTGGATACTTACGATAGGGTACGACAACTACTCGATATGTTTGATTCCAAGTTCGGGTCCACCACCTGCAAGGAACTCATCGGCTGCGATCTGGGCACCGAGGAAGGCCGGAAGTATTTTCAAGAGAGCGATCTGAGGCAACGCTGCACGAGAATCACCGAAGAAACGACAAGGATGGCGATGAACCTTATAGACGGTCCAGGGGCCGCATAGAAGGCGCTCTTTTTCCCCTTCGGGCTACCGCTCGGCTACGGTCGGACGGCTACCAGGACGCCTTCCGGTACGCCTGGCTCCCCCGACAAGTCCCGAAAGCAAAGATTGGCCTTCCTAGGATTCATAGGGATCTCGTCCGATGCCCAATGGACGTATAGGTAGGCGCCGAGGCCGGCTCTTATGATTTCCCGAAGCCACCTTCGCACGTCCTCACGGAGACCGATGAAGGAGCCGTCGTGCTTGGCCCCAACCTCGGCCGGTGCCTTTTCCACCCTGGCGTCGGACCCACGAAGTCTCTTGTACTTCTTTCGCAAGCGCTCTTCACGCGTACTCCCTTTGGGCTTAATCCTGTGGTAGATACCGCACGAACAGCCTTGTTCCACAATCAGCCGCAAAGAGCAGCCGGGCATGTGCTCGGCCAATCCGCCATAGTCTGTTTCAGCCAATGCCCGCACCCCGCTGGGTAGCCCGGCTAGAGCCTTATTCACAATCTTCTCGGGGATGCCTACCACCAGGTAATAGCACATATGGAAACTCAGGCGCGATCAATGAAGGGTTTGGGGTCGCCGGGCTTTGGTCGGCCTTTGAACTTCCGTCCACATCGATGAACTGAGAAGGGTGGACGAAGGGATGTAGAACCAAAAAAAGGCAAAGCACCGCCGAAGCGCCACAAAGCCTCCACCATTCATTTTAGTGCTTCCTTCGACTCTGTCAAGGCTTTTCTTCTATTCCCTCATAGCCCCGCCTCGTGCCGGACGAACATGCATTCAAGGAGATTGTCCCTCCGCTGATATATCGAAGACCGGCTTGAGCAGTTTAGCGACTTCTCATGCAGAAGCCTTACTCCTCTACCGTAGGCCCGCTCGGCTCACCTGGAAACACTCAAACACCGCAGCGAGATCGACCGAGTCGCCGTCTTAACGGGCGCATACCTTAAATAGCGTGCATGAACCGGCTCGGCCCCGAAATGCTCGTATCCGGGCCACCAGGAGAGCTTGTCGGTATCCTTGTCCGTGCCTCGGACCCACGGTTTCCAGGCCAGGCCGTCGTCGGAAACCTCAACGGTCCATTCCTCCGGGACCGGGGATTCATCCCATACGACCCGCAATCTGCCCAAGGCGTAGGAGTTCTTAAGATCCAGAACTAGTTCCAGTTTTTCATTCGGGGAAACGTCTTTGGATATGTAGGGCTTGAGACCCGGGTACCCGTTGAGGATGTTCTTGGGTCCGACGGCTTCATCCCTTGCCGGAGGGGCGTAAACGACATCTGCGGCTACCGCCGGGTCGCGAAAAAATGCGTCCTTATCCTGGACCTTATCTCCTTCGGACAACGGCATGCCGAGCACATGAGCCTTGATCAGACCGGCAAGCTCCTTGGCGATCAGGTAATTGGCCCCTGCCGTGGGGTGGCACCAATCGCTGAACACCCATTGTGACGTGTCGTCGAAATACTCCGAGAAATCGGCGACAAAGTATTTCTTCTTTTGGGCGCTTTCCCGTATCTCTTCGATTATGAATCTGTAGACGTCGTCAACCGCAAGGTCATAGTACTGCTTGTGTTCATCCAATGATTCAATCTGCTTCTCCATGTCGTGACGCTGCTTCTTGCCGAGATGAAGCATGGGCTGCATAGCGAAGATGTGGGGAACGCCGTCGTTTTCAAGCACGCTGTGGTAATCTTCCAGGACTCGGACCACTTCGGCCGTATTCCTGGCGACCATCCGGGACCTTTCCTCCGGCTCGAAGTCCTGAGCGCCCCTCGCCGACTCCGCCGGCCGCGCTGCACCTTGGTGAGCCTTCATCCCTGCTTCCATGCTGAAGAACGGGTCAGTGCCGCGCCAGACGAAAGCCATGAGAAACGTGTTGTTCTTGAGCCACAATGTGGCGTACGAAGCTAAGCCCGGTTCATTGTATGCAAAAATCTGCCTGAGTATTCCGTTGAATTGGCCGAGTTCGAAGTAATTCCAGTCCGTTGTCGGTACGCTCACGGCATGAATTTCGTTGACTCCGTCCAGGGAAACTATGAGGTCGGGTTTGTACCGACGAAGCTTGGCCACGTATCGGAAGAGGAGATTCTGATAGGAATAGCCCCAAATTGCCGTATTGTACACTTTGACCTTCTTTCCGGCCGGCGGGGCTGAGGCGTTGAGAATCCGTTCGAGCTGATAGGCGATGGTTTCTCTATGTTCCAGATAGTAGTTGTTTGTCACTTGAGCGGCCCGACCGGCCGCGCCGAGCCCGAAGGCGGTGGAGCCGCCGGTAAGGAATACGCGGTATTCATCGGCAGGTTTTTGTATAGAGATCGGCCTGGGGTCACGGAATCCCGCGTTGTTGGCATATTCGTACCGGTTGCCTTTTCCCTGGTTGTACACCAGGCAGACTCCGGGGTTGAGGTCGTAATCATAGTGGGAAACCGGCCGAGTGAAGTCACGTTTGGCCATGGTAGGAGCGTCGGGATAGACATACCCGAACCCCGACTTTTTCAGCGCCACCTCCGCGGCCTTCTCCAAGCCCATCAGAAGAAGGATGACCGTTGCGATGATGAAGATTACATAGGCGGCCTTCTTTATGCACCACAACGAAAGCCTGCCGGCTGCGGCGGTCATTCGGGCGTACAAGGGAGCGCTTGACCGCGTAAGACCTTCTGAAGAACGCGATGGGTCATCATGATCGCCGGTCAAATCGGCAGCGGGCATTTTCGATTGCGGCTTTCCATCCGGCATTTGGTCTCCCCTTCTCGTTTACGGGCAGGCGCGGCCGTCGACGCTTCGGGATGGGGCCCAAAGCACTCCCATCAAGAAAGCCTCATACTGTGGGAGCAAGGAAATGTAAAGCCCTCGAAGTAACCATTCACTCTAGTGGGGCAGGCTAGAAAGCCTGCGCCACGTTGAGATTGGAATTTCCCCCTCGTAAGTGAATGATTACGCCCTCGAAGTCGATGAGGAGGGTACCGTGGGATGGGCGCGAAATGTCGAAGCGGCGTCCGGAGCCTCCGTTCCCGCTCATACATTGAGGAGGCGTAAAGCATGAGAGGCCGTCAGAAGGAAAGGGTCCGCGGGTACTACGGCATGGGCGAAAAAAAAGGCGGTCCGAATGGACCGCCGGCAAGGTTGCAGCCGTTGGACGGCACCTAAGATACTTTGAACTTGTACACTTCGTTGGTGTGCGGATCTATCACGTGAACCGCGCAGGCTATGCAGGGGTCAAAGGAGTGGACCGTCCTGAGTATTTCGAGGGGTTTCTTGGGATCAGCCACGGGCGTTCCGATAAGCGCGTTCTCCACGGGGCCCTTGATTCCCTTGCCGCATGTCGGGCCGAGGTTCCACGTGGAAGGAACGACCTGCTGGTAATTCTTGATCTTGCCTTTTTCGATGTTGATCCAATGGCCCAGGGAGCCTCGAGCCACGTCGTTCAGCCCGAATCCCTGGCCGTTGGTGCTCTCATCCAGCTTGTAGGACGTGAAAGTTTTGGTGTCGCCCTTCTTGACGTTTTCGATGAGTTCCATGCACCATTTCTCCGCCCTTTTCACGTTCACCAGACACTTGATCGCGCGGGCGGCTATGCGTCCCAAAGTTGAGAACAAAACATCGGGTTTTGCATTCAACTTCTTCAGGACTGAGTCCACGGTGTCCTTGATCTCCTTGTTGCCGCCCACGTAGGACACGGGGCACTGGGCCAGCGGGCCCACTTCCATTGCCTTGCCGTCGTATCTGGGGGCCTTAATCCAGGAATATTTTCCCTTGGTGTCAGGAACCGCGCCTTTGAGCTTGTCGCCCATAAGCGGCTTGGTCTCGCCTTCTCCGGGATACAGGGGCTTTTCGCCCTCGTACCACGCGTGGGTAACATCCTCGGTGATCCTCTTGGCGTCGACTTTCTCGAGTTTGTCGAGCTTGCCGTCCATGATGGCTCCACGAGGAAAGTACAAATCATCCGGCTCCTT
>JAZDOF010000999.1:0-4774 GCA_043799015.1 Pseudomonadota bacterium
CACGCCCGGCGGCTTATGTCCCGTCGGGGGGACCACACTAGATCTCAGGATCATGCAATGCCGGCTTCCCTCCCCTGACACGGCCCCCGTGATTTCCTACCGATACCCGCCCTCCCTGGGGGTTCCCGCGGCAACCGCCAAAATACGGGAGTAAGGGGTCCGATTCGCATTGAATAGAGATATGGGGACTCGTAGACTCATTTAAGTATGGCCTCGGGTCCTTTGCAGTGTCAACGAAAAAGAACGGATCCTTAGTAACCATTCACTCTTGTGGGGCAGGCTTTCCAGCCTGCCGAGACCGTACTAAGAAAATTCGCAGGCTGGAAAGCCTGCGCCACGCTGGGATGGGGTTTATCTCCTCGTAACCAAATGATTGCGGGTCCTTAAGGGATCAATTCCGAATTGAAACACGGCGCCCGAGGTTATGTTAGGCGTATTGAAACATTATATGCGTATGATTGTCATATATGAGTAATAGGGTAATGGAGGCGCAATGTCCAAAAAATACAACCTGTCGGTACCGGACGATCTCGCCGAAAAGATCGAGCTGCGACGAGATCGCCTGGGAAGCCTGTCGGCCATCTTCAGGGATGCCGTTGCAGGGGAAATCGGAAAGCGGGAACAGTTCGAACGACGACTGAAAGGAGACGAAGACATGGAACACATCATAGAGCGATTGAGCAGGGAAAAAGCCTCGCTGACGACCGACTACAGGGACAAAGGCCTGGAGGCGGGTCTGCGGTGGGCCAAGGCGGCTTCCTATGGAGACCTGGAGTATGCTCGGAGATTCGATCCGAGGGATGATGAAGGAGTGTACGACCCCACGATCACATTGCACGACGACGTACTGGGCCATTACTTCATCGATGCGCTCGAAGCCGATCCATTGACCAATCCTGAAGCGGACGAAGATCGACTTAACGAGTATGCCCTGCAATGGCTACGGGGGTGGATGGAAGCCGTGGCGGGTTTCTGGGCCGAGGTAAAGGACAGATTGTAATAGAAGCACAATCTGGGCACGTTCCCCAAGAACCCTACAATACAGATATAACCATAACAAAAAAATAGCGATGGTCTAGCGACCCATCAACACGGAGTCGATAAAAGCGTACTCATGTTCCAAGACCGGGCCGGACAGGTGGGAGCTATACGGTAAGGGGATTAGATGTCGGAAAGCTTCCGCAAGCCCCCTTGCCGTGTATGCCCCCTTCACAGCCGACACCTTGAATTCTGAGAAGAAGGAGTACGCCATGAAAAGATCAACTCTGGGAATGCTTGTCGTTGCACTCATCGCGGTAGCATTCAACTTTCTCGCTCATGCATCGGACCTGGACAAGACCGCAAAATGTTTGAGGATTGCGGAAAAGGCGGAGTTTTTCGTCCAAGAGAAGGGCACGGACTATGCACTCAAAGTTTTCTCTGCAATAAAGGGGCCTTTCATAGACGGGGAACTGTATGTGTTTTGCTGCTCCATGAACGGTGTAATGTTGGCCCATCCATACAAGAAGGACTGGGTGGGCCGGAACCTGGCGAGCTATACCGATACAAACGGAAAGGCCATTTTCAAGGAGTTCTCAAGAGTGGCCGAACATAAGGGTTCCGGATGGGTGGATTACCTGTGGAAGAAGCCCGGTGAAGAAGGGGAATTTCCCAAGACGACCTACATCAAACGAATCGCTTCCTCCGATTTATTCGTTGGGGTGGGCTTTTACAAGTAGCGCTTTGCCCATATGCTATGTGACCGACCCTTGGACGAGCCGATTGCGATCATCCTACGGGCGCCGTATCGGCGCCGGCCGGCAATTACCGAGCTTCCTTCAAGGCAGGGAAGATCGCCGGCAGAGATCTAAGGTAGAATCCGCCATCCCGATGCATTTCGTCAAGCGACCCGGCCTAGTGGTTCTATTTGCGGCCGGGTCGGTTTTTTGTCACCAGTGATCCGCCGTTTCGTCCTGCGTTAGCGCACTGCGCCGGCCCTCCGCCCATCGGCATGTTCCCGCGTCTTCCAATCGAGAAGCATATCTGATGAAATAGGAACCCAGGTGGATTATCGGCGGACAACCGTTTCGTTACGAAGCCCCAGGAGTGCCGGACGTGTTATCATACTAAAGACGCATTTATTATTCGGTTCGTGGAGCGAGTCCTACGAGTGCGTCGAACATCATTACGGGAAAGTGGAATCATGGAAGAGGCAAAGGCTGAAAAGAAAGGCTTTTTCAAACGCTTGTTCTCTAAGGAAAAGACACCCGAGAAATCGGAGGTCGAACCATCAACCAATGAAGTAGTTCCGGATCCCTCTCCGGCATCGAGCGCGGCGGAGCAGGAGCCCGCACGGGAAGCGGCTCCCGAAATTACCGAGCCGGAGGCGCAACCTGTGGAGGACGGCCGAAAAAAGGGGTTCTTGTCCCGAATATTCGCGCGTGAGGAGGAGAGCCCTGCGGAGGAGACGGTCGATTCGGAGCCGGAGGCGGAGCAGGGGATGACCGAGACGTCCGCCGACGAGTCGGACGCTGTGACGCCTGATGCGATCGAGCCCGAAGAACCGGAAGACACGCAAGAAGAGGAGAAGAGGGGGGGCTTCCTCAGACTGGTAAAGGGTCTGGCCAAAACCCGGACGTCGTTTCTGAGCGAAATAGATGCCGTGTTCAGCGGAAAGAGGGAGATAGACTCGAAACTGCTGGGCCGCTTGGAGGAGATCCTCGTGACCGCGGATATAGGGGTGCAGACCGCGTACGAGCTCCTGGAGAGCGTTACCGAGCGGGTTAAACGTAAGGAAATCAACGACTCGGACGCACTGATGGACCACCTGAAGACGGTTATCTTCGAGATTCTCTCACAGGTGGAATCCCCTCTGCGCGTGGGATTCGGTCCCGATCCTTTCGTCGTCATGGTGGTGGGCGTCAACGGTTCCGGTAAGACGACGACCATAGCTAAGATTGCGGCACGTCACAAAGCCGCGGGAGGCAAAGTGCTCATGGTCGCGGGAGATACGTACCGTGCCGCGGCCGTGGAACAAATGCAGGTGTGGGCATCGAGAATCGGCTGCCCCGTTGAGATGGGAAAAGAAAAGGCCGATCCCTCTTCGGTTGCTTACACCGCCATGGAGAGAGCGTTGAAAGAAGGGATGGAGCTTGTGCTCGTGGACACTGCCGGTCGGCTCCACACGAGAATCCCTCTAATGGACCAACTCAAGAAGATGCGCAGGACCTTGAGCAAGAAGTATCCGGCAGCCCCCCATGAAACCCTTTTGGTAATCGACGCGTCCAACGGTCAGAACGCCATACTCCAGGCGCGGCAGTTCAACGAAGCCACGCCGGTGACGGGTATTGCAATTACCAAACTGGACGGCACCTCGAAGGGAGGCGTCCTTGTCGGTATATCCAACGAACTGAAGATCCCGGTAAGATACGTCGGGGTCGGCGAACGGATGGACGATCTGCGTGATTTCAACGCTCGGGATTTCACGGAGGCATTGTTCTCGGATGTGAAGATCGGGGCCTGTGGTTAGTGAACGGTGCCGGCGAACGGCCGCGGCTTTGGTGGTCGACGAGCATTCGTTAAGGCAGGAGTCATCAAATGGAAACTATTCAGGTTCGGACGAGGTCTCGTGTGGAGTTCGTCGATATAACCGGCGAAGTCAGGGAAGCAATAGCCAGGATCGGTACCAGGGATGGTATTGCGATGATCTTCGTACCTCACACCACGGCGGGTGTTACGATTAATGAAGCCGCCGATCCGTCGGTGGTCGACGACATGAAGGCTAAATTGGCGGATTTGGTGCCTCAGCGCGGGGCGTACAGACACGCGGAAGGGAACTCGGATGCCCATATAAAGGCAACGATGACCGGTAGTTCGGCGCACGTTATAGTGGAAGAAGGGGCGCCCGTCCTGGGGACTTGGCAAGGCATATTCTTTTGCGAATTCGACGGTCCCCGTAACCGCAAGGTCTATGTGAAAACCGTGTCGTGAAGGCTGGTAACGCCGGCATCGAGGCGAAGACGGGAGGATAGGGTTTGAACGATAAAGTTGAAATATTCACCGACGGAGCCTGCAAAGGCAACCCTGGACCCGGCGGCTGGGCGGCCGTTTTGCGTTATGGCGACGTTGAGAAGGAAATTAGCGGCGGTGAGCGCCTGACGACGAACAACCGGATGGAGTTGCTTGCCGCGATAATGGCCCTGGAGGGTCTGAAGCGCCGATGTACGGTAAAAATCAGCACGGATTCGCAGTATTTGAAGAATGGAATCACTTCCTGGATACGCAATTGGAAACGAAACGGGTGGAAAACCTCACAGGGAACCCCGGTGAAGAACATGGAGCTGTGGCGTCGTCTCGACGCTGCCGCATCGGTACACGAAGTGGAGTGGCAATGGGTACGCGGACACAACAATCACCAGGAGAACGAACGTGCCGATGCCCTTGCGAGGGAAGCGATGAAGCCGTTCCTGAGATAAGCCGGCGCGCCGGTCCTGAATGACCGTAATTGCGTCATGGCACGCTAAGGGGGCGGGTTTTATATGGCAATCGAATGTTCCTTGTGCAACACTACGACGGAATCGGTAAAGTGAGGAAGTGCGACGGTCGGATGTCGCCGTGAACGGTTACCCTTATAGACCATACCGGAGTTGACCGCGCCATGGCAGGCAAACCGGGAGGAACGGACAATAAGATGTCATTGACCCAGGAAGACTTTGTCTGGTTCATGCAAAGCGGCTTTTTCGACGCGATACCCGATGAAGCCAAATTCCACCTGTTCGCCAACGTGCGGCTCAAG
>JAZDOF010001016.1:0-2655 GCA_043799015.1 Pseudomonadota bacterium
CCTCTATTTCAGGCTCTCGATAATCCCTAAGACCTCCTCGGTCTTCCGCTCCATGAGTTGCCTGTCGCCCCTGGCCTCAACGTTTAGGCGAATGACCGGCTCGGTGTTCGATGGGCGCACATTGAAACGCCACATGTCAAATTCGACGCTCAATCCGTCGGTGTAATCGAAAGCGGCGCCTTCATCGCCATACTTCTTTTGCAGCAGGTCTATGACCGCCTTTGAGTCGGCAACGGTTCGGTTGATCTCGCCGCTGACGGGATATCGATTCAGTCGGGTCCCGATGATCTCGGACAGGGGTCGCCCATCCACGCTCAGATACTCTACGAGGAGCAGCCAAGGGATCATTCCGCTGTCGCAGTAGGCAAAATCCCTGAAATAGTGGTGCGCGGACATCTCTCCGCCGTAAACGGCATCCTCCAGACGCATACGTTCCTTGATGAAAGCGTGGCCTGCCTTTGTCATCACTGGGACGCCACCCGCTTCCAAGACCATTTCAGCGGTATTCCAGGTTAGTCGGGGATCGTGTACGATTTTGGCGCCCGGGTTTCGACGGAGAAAAGCCGCGCCCAGCAATCCAACGAGATAGTAACCTTCTATGAATTGGCCCTTTTCGTCAAAGAAGAAGCACCGGTCACAATCGCCGTCCCAGGCAATGCCCAGGTCGGCTCCGTGTTTCAAGACGGCCTCCGACGTGACCCCACGGTTTTCCGGCAAAATGGGGTTGGGGATTCCGTTCGGGAACTTACCGTCGGGTTCCTTGAACATCGTGATGAACTTGATGGGCAACCGCGGTTCGATCTTGTCCAGGATCGGACCGGCGCAACCATTCCCGCAATTCATTACGACCTTGAGTTCCTTCATCTTGCCTGCGTCCACATATCCCAAAACATGTTTGATGTACGCGTCTTCCAGGTCCCGGCGTTCGATATCGCCGGGCGCCTTCTTGGGAGCAAAGCCCTCTTCCAAAACGATCCGTTCCATATCCTTGAGACCGGTATCGCCACTTATGGGCTTGGATTGTTCCCGGACGAATTTCATCCCATTGTAGTCCATCGGGTTATGACTGGCCGTGACCATTATGCCGCCGTCCAGGTTCAGATGGGAAGTTGCGAAATAGATTTCTTCCGTGGGGCATAGCCCGATGTCGACGACATGGCAGCCATGGTCGTTGAGACCGCGTGCAAGATTCACGAGCATGGCCTCGCTCGACAACCGAACATCCCGTCCCAAGCACACCTTGGAAGGCGACAGAAAAGTGGCATACGCTCGACCGATTTTGTACGCCAATTCCTCGTTAAGTTCGTCGGGTATGCGACCTCTTATGTCGTACGCTTTGAAGCATTTCAGACTGTTGGCTTTCGGTAAGGACATTTCCGTCTCCTTTCACGAATTCCGAAGGTGATCAGAGCCTTTGGAACATACAGCACCCCGAGTTACTTCGGGGGATATACACCCGAATCAAGGATGGAACCGCTCTTGATGCGGTATTCTTCGGGTCCGTCGCAGTGGATCGTCACCGCGCCTCGGACTTGGACGTCTCTTTCAAAGAACACGGGTCCCGATACGTCAAGACGTTCGGCTTCGACCAACGAAACCGTCGCAGGCTCCTCGAACCTGACCGGCATATCGAGAGCCGACGCGAGGAAATCCGTTTGAAAAACGACGCGCGGTCTCAACGGCAGCTCATGAGGCCTGGCCGGGTTCTTGCGGAGACGGTATCTGGAATCCAACACGCAGGCATCGGACTGTAACAGGAACAGGTCTTCCACTTTCTTGGTCGGAAAGAAGCGACTCCTGTCCACTCGAAGTCCCCGGGCCCGGGGGAACTCGGAAACCACGGCGCCCATCGCGGTTTCCAATTGAATGACCCGAGTTCCTTTTACGGTCTTTCGATTAAGAATTACCGGAAGAGCGAGGGAATGGTCTTCCAGGTCCTTTCTCAGGGCCTCCAAATCTATCCACACATTGTTGGTGTTGAATACCGGGAACCGGTCGATGTCCATAAACATGGGCCAATCCTCTTGATCGACCTGAGCTATCTCGAGAAGATACAGTCGCCCGTCGCGGTTCACCAAGGTGCCCCCTTTGCGGTCCACCTCTGTCCGGTCCGTTACTTCCAATAGGAAATCAACCTGTTCCCGGTCTATCAGGCCCAGTATCCAAGGCTCGAGACACGCGGCCAGGTTGTCCAGGTTGGAAATGAACGCCCAGCGCTTCCCCTCTTTGAGATACCGATCCAAGAGCCCACGCCTCTTTAGGGTCTCGTAGACGTCTCCATGTCCGGGCGGAGCCCAGTCGTCTTCGGTCCCGGTATCCAGCGGCTCGAGAGTCCGTTCAACGAGACGGGGGACCTTGCTCTGCATGAACATCTCCAGGGATATGGGGAAGCGGCTCATGATGCGACGCGTGGCACCATCGGTGAAAAAACTGTTCATCAAAACCAACGGAACCTCGGCCTTCAAATCCTCCTGAAGGGCCTGCATCTGTAGACCGATGATTTCCAGGTACGAGAGCCCGTTCTTGGCTTTGAGTATTCCCTTCGGGACTTCCCCTCCCATGGTGGTACTTCGTCCCCCATTGAGCTTTATCACCACCACCTTCGACAAAAGGCCTCTTCCCCGGTCTTGAAGCTCCCGGAGCTCGTCCGGGCCT
>JAZDOF010001025.1:0-2230 GCA_043799015.1 Pseudomonadota bacterium
AATCGCTTGTATGTGTTCCGGGAGGCTACGGCGGACGAGAGGCTGGTTGAGGCTGCGGTAGGGGAGAAGTTGTTCATGCCGCCGAATCCGAAACAAGCAGAATTGTTGAAGGGGTGGTTGGACCCTACGAAGAAGGTGTTCACGTTCACGGGGAGTAACCGTTCTGGGAAGAGTGTGTTTGGTACGATCATGGCGTTGTCGGTGGTGTTTGGGCGCACCCTTTGGGATGACAGGAAGATTGAGTTTATGCACCGCCGTCCGCGGCGGGTGCGGTATGTGGGACAGGGGTGGGAGAGTCACATTAAGGCCGTGGTGGTTCCTCTTTTGAAATACTGGTGGCCTAAGAACAGGCGGCTGGAGACGAAGAAGAACAACCAGGGCGTTGATGCGATATGGAAGGACTTGGCTTCTGGTAGTACCCTTGAGATCATGTCAACGTCTCAGTCCTCGGATGTCTTTGAGGGGTGGGATGGGGATCTGGTTGTTTACGACGAGCCGCCTCCGCGAGATATCCGCGTCGCCTGTGCGCGTGGATTGATCGACAGACAGGGGCGGGAACTGTTCGGGGCTACCCTGCTTAAAGAGGCGTGGATACACCGGGAGGTAATCAAGGCTCGGTTGCCGGATGGGAAGCCGGACCTTTCGGTGTGTAACGTCGTCAGCACCATTTGGGATAACGTCGGGTACGGGTTGACCAAGGAAGGAATCGACCAGTTTGAGCGAACCTTGAAGCCGGATGAAAAGCAGGCGCGTTTATTTGGCAAGCCGTCCTATATGTCGTCTCTGGTGTTCCCGCGATTCGACCGGGATAAGCACCTGAAGTCTCGGTTTAAGATCCCTCTGGATTGGATAAACGACTTTTCGATTGACTTCCACCCTTCAAAGCCCTGGGCGATTGGCTCGGTAGCCACGGCGAAAAGCGGATTCAAGTATTTCAGCAAGGAGTTTCAGTTAAGGGGAGGTCCGAAGTTTGTTGGAGAAGAAATTATCAGGTACGTCAAGGACGGGAATCTTCGGGTTGGGAAGGCCACTATTGACCCCTTGGCGAAGGGTGACGAGAATGCCCACGAGGATGCAGCGACGGTATTTGATACGCTTTCCCAAACCCTTGCGGCGCACGGTATCAGCCTTGACGTAGCCTCGAAAGACAAGAGCAACGGCATCCAGAGGGTAAACGACCTGCTCTGGACAGAAAACGAAATGCCGGGGTTGTTTTTCTTCGATGACTGCGTGAACACGATTCGGCAAGTGGAGGATTTGATGTACGACCCGGAATCTCTAAAGGACGTGGCGCTGAAGGTTGACGACGATTTCACGGAATGCCTGTACCGGCTGGCCTTGCTTGACACGCAGTGGTTCCCGGAGATCCAGTACGACATGAAACAGCAACGCAACGTCATGCTGTAGGAGATGCTATGAAGTGGAAAGCCGCTTGCCTTGAATTGCTGGATTGGGAATTGTCGCATGGGCATATCTCCGATGATGTTCAGGAATTAGCCGAAGATGTTTGGAACTGGGATGACGCCCTGAAGATTCACGCTGCATACCTGAAACTCAAAAAGATCAAAGGGAAAGAACTTCTGACGATGAAAGAGGCGAACGAACGATTTAAGAAGGCATGGACCGCAAGGCCGGTCGGCAACGATCTTCGCACCCCGGAGGGCCGGTTGGCGTATATGAAGGCGGCAGAAGAGGAGGCGCAGTTATGAAGAATTTTTCGATGTCGAAAAAGTTTGAACTTCCGCCAATAACGTATAGTTTCCCACGCGATCCTGCGGTAATTAAGTTTGCGAAGAACCACAACATCGACCTTGGGCCGGGCGGGAGTACCCATTATGAGCTTACGGGTGCGATATGCGCGGCCATAAATAAACCGGAGAAGAAATGACCGACAAAGAGAAGTGTATTTCCTGTGGCCACCAGTGCTGCCGATGGTGCGGATGGATGACCTCAGAGATGTCGGGCCGCTCCCTTGAATACTACATCGCCAGAGGCTGCAAGGTACTGAAGGCCATGATTGCGGACGGGGAGATTTACCGGGTTTATGTTCCTGCTGTGTGTCCGCATCTTGTCGAAGGGGAGGGCTGTGCGATTTACGCACGACGTCCATTGGCCTGCATTGAATACGAAGGCCGTCTTGATCCCTTGACTCAGGACGTTTGCCAGATAAAGGAGGGGTGAGATGGAAATAATTGGAGATGATATTATTTTTTCGACAGGGAAGAAGGTA
>JAZDOF010001050.1:0-4023 GCA_043799015.1 Pseudomonadota bacterium
GGTATGACCCTAATCCGCTTTTTGACGGCAGATGGTACCTCGAGAGGAACCCGGATGTAGCAGCGGCCGGAATGAACCCCTTGGCCCACTACATAAGGCACGGCGCCGCAAAGGGGTACGACCCCAATCCGCTTTTTTTCGGCAGATGGTATCTCGAGCGGAACCCGGATGTAGCAGCGGCCGGAATGAACCCATTTGCCCACTACATAAGGCACGGCGCCGCAGGGACGTATGACCCCAATCCGCTTTTTTTCGGCAGATGGTATCTCGAGCGGAACCCGCATGTAGCGGCGGCCGGGATAGACCCATTAGCCCACTACATGAAGCACGGCGCCGCAGAGGGGTATGACCCCAATCCGCTTTTCTACGGTAAATGGTATCTTGAGCATTACCCGGATGTTGCCGATGCCGGATTGAATCCTCTGGCGCATTACCTAACACATGGGGCTGCCGAAGGTCGCGATCCTAATCCGGAGTTCGACACCAAACGATATGCTTCTCAGCATGCTGCCGTGATGCGCTTGGGCGAGAATCCTCTGGCCCACTACATTGAAGATCTCCGCGCGCGGGCAGGCGGGGAATCGCACGGCATGCGAAACGAGGCGAATAGCGAACCCGCATACCTGATACCCAATCATTTACACATCGATTTTGTGCGGAACAATGACTTAGGCAGTCTACTTCATTATATCACGGCCGCGCCTTCAGTCAGGCCTCCCTTGCCCGCCGCCGTCAACGTCCTGGTACCCGTCTATGGAGGCCGAGAGCACCTCGATGACTTTTTCGAAGCGCTCTTTGCCAACACGACATCCCCATTCAGGCTGATTCTGGTAGATGACGGCAACAGGGACCCGGATATCAGGCGCTTGCTTACTAGCGTCGCCGGCCGCGGTGACACGCTGCTCCTCACGTTTACGACGAATCAGGGCTATCTGAAAGGAATATGTCACGCGTTTAGGCATGCCGGACCCGGCCATGTAGTGCTGCTTAACACGGATACGGTAGTGCCGCCGGGTTGGCTGGAGCGATTGGCGGGCCCACTATTCGACTACGAGTATGTTGCCTGCACGACGCCGTTCAGCAATGCCGCCACAATTTGCAGTTTTCCGGCAATAGGCGTAGACAACGACCTGTGGCCTGGGTTGGATACGGCTGCTGTCGATAGTCTATTCAGCCGCGTTCACTCCGACAAGATGATGGTCGAACTCCCCACGGGCGTGGGTTTTTGTATGGGCATGAACCGCAAAGTCATCGATGAGATCGGGTTCTTCAACGAGGTCGACTTCTCAAGGGGTTACGGTGAGGAAAATGAATGGTGTTACCGAGCGGTTGAGAGGGGGTACATTAACCTACATGTGACAAATCTGTTCGTCTATCATAAGCACGGCGGATCGTTCGATCCTGTTGAGAAAAATGCTCTGGTGCGAGCAAACCTCCGCATTTTGGAATATTTGTGCCCCCACTATCACAAAATGGTGAAGCATTTCTTCGAGCTGGACCCCACGAAGCGCCTTAGGGACCTTCTGGCATTCTTACTTTTCAGCGTGAATTCCTCACAGGGAGCTACAATTATCATTGACCACAGCTGGGGAGGGGGCGCCAGTCTGTACAGGGAGAATTGGATAAGAGACCGGCTGAGTGAGGGCAGACCCGTAGTCCTCGCCGAAGCCAGGAATGAAGATGATGTAACGTTTACCTTTCAATGGGACGGTAATACGATTCGTTTTCCACAATCCAAGCTCACTCTTGTGGAAGACATATGCCTGCTCTCAAAAGCAACGGAAGTAATGCTTAACGAGTTCGTCCAATTCCACAACCCCATGGGCGTCATGCGGTTTGTGGAACGCCTCAAGGAGGACTGGGGCGTACGATTGTCCTTGCCGGTACATGAATATGGTTTGATTTGTCCAACCTTCAACCTAGTTAACGACACCGGGGCGTTTTGTGACCTACCGGATGAGACGGATTGCGGAGCCTGCCTGCAACCGGTGCAACCAAGGGTAGATAAGCTGCTAATCGACAGGCCGGTGAGTACTCTCCAAATACCTAGTTTAGCTGCATGGCGCCGACGCGCTCGCAGTTTACTGCGCGCTGCCGATACGGTTACGTGTTTCAGCAGGGCTTCCAAGAATCTACTACGTAAGGTATTTGGCGATGCAGCTACGGAGAAGATCAAAGTAATTCCGCATAAGGTGCCCCATCTGCATATCAGGCCGGTGCGCATCGAGAAGCCGGAGGGACTGCACGTGGGAGCCGTAGGCCGCATAAATGCCGTCAAGGGTAGAAACGTGCTTGCCGAAATGGGCGATATTATAGATAAAGAGGGGCGACGAGTTCGTCTGACGATAATAGGGTCGGTTTATCCTTCATTACCCCACGGTGTTGCGGATGTAACCGGGCCGTACAATCACGACGATCTACCGAGGATAATTCAGGAGTCCGGCGCGAACGTCTTCTTTCTTCCTTCCATATGGCCTGAAACTTTTTCATATGTTGCTGAAGAGCTGATGCTTATGGACCTTCCCCTGGCCGTGTTTGATATCGGGGCGCCTGCGGAGCGTGTAGCGACGTACGCCAAGGGGTTGGTGATTCCGGAAATCAATGCGCGTACGGCCCTAGATTCAATGGAACAGCTTTACGAACGAGTCTACGGTGGCGCCGAGGCTGATGGTGAAGGGTCTTGGTTTACTCGCTCTGATAGGCTCTGACCAAGCCCGCCCCTACACCCCCTGCCGGATGTTGGCGCTACAGCGGCCGCCGGAGCCGTTGATTTTGACGCCTGCATTGCCGCTCCTACGAGGGCCCGGTAAAGCGACATCAAGCAAGGGGGCTTGGACCAGGAATGTGTACGGTTCCTTGCTCCGCCACGAATTCCTCAGTCGTCACGCAACTAAAATGAGCCTTTATCCGCCCAAGAATGTCGGAAATCATCCGGATGCGTTGATTCAAGGGGATTCTCAAGGCCGGGTAATAGGCCCTTAAATACGAGGCCTCTTCGGGTAAATCCAGCAAGTCCACCGCATGGAACAGATACACGTGCGGCCCCCTGGACAAACGCAGCAATGAAAGCCCTGCGCTCAGGTATGTCTCGCCCAGCAGGTAAGCAAAGGTTGTATGAATTGGTAATCTCAAAATAGGCATTACAGAAATGGGAAACTCAATTAAGGACTGTTCATTGCGCATGCCTGAACCCAGAAGACGAGGTCGGCGTGAGGCGTATAGGTACCGAGTCTGCCCGAACAGTTTTTCGGAACCGGGACTGGTCCACCATGAGTAGAGTTGCATTAAACCAACCGCTACGCCGGGCAAAACGGAACTATCATATCTGTATCCCATGTCCATGAGAATACCTAGCATGTGGTCGTCCAGAAAATAGCCGGGCGCGCGAAATCCTATCGGCCGCGAACCCGACACCTCGACCAAAACATCGTGTGCCGCTTGGATCTCGTGGACTTTTTCCCGGTAATCCAGGCGGGCAGGATTCAACGGGTGAGAATAGGTGTGGTTTGCAAATCGATGCCCGGCGGCCTGAGCTGCCCGGCAGAAGGCCTTGCATGACTGCGCACCAAGGTCCTGTCCTACCATAAAGAATGTGACATGCAGGCCTGCCGCGGACAAAAGCTCAAGAAACAACGGGAGCGCCTGTTCATACACGATTTCATACCGGCCGCTCGGTTTGACGCCCCATTCTTTTTCACCTATCCACAGATTGTCCACGTCAACGTGAAGGAATAGCAAAGGTCTCTTCATTTCGCTCTCCGTCAAGAGCCCAAAGCTCCCGCTATATATCCGGTACCGTGATACGATCACGCTTTCCTACAACCCTTCCGACTCCCACAACAATGTCATAGGGCATAACTGATTTCGATATCACGGAGTTTGCCCCGATGACGGCACCTTGCCCCACCTCCACGCCCGGTAATACCACGGAGTTTGCGCCGACAAAACTGTCCTTTCGCAGGGCGACCGGAGCCGAAACAAACGCTTTCATTTCCTCCGGAACCATCGGGCCGCTCATGCGTT
>JAZDOF010001064.1:0-2738 GCA_043799015.1 Pseudomonadota bacterium
AATCCTTTAGGTCTTTTGGGCAGGGCGAGGGGGCAATGCATTTTTTCTCGTCATTGGTAAGCGGATAAGGTAAGCCCAACCTTACCGAGTAAGCTCTGGCTTTCTTTAAAATGGTAGGAAAGAACCTTGGGAAAAGCTGTAAGATATTATATTTTAATGCACATTTTTTTATCGAAGCATTGGCGCGCCTTTTGCGTAATCAAAATTACATACATGTGTTATCATAGGTACTAGAAGATATGGATACGGTTGAAAAACGGCTACTCTTAGTCATGCCGCCGCAGCAGGGCCTTCTGAATGGGTTCGCTGCCGGCCTCATCAGTCTTGCCAACTTCGTTGAGGCGAGGATGCCTGACGTCCGCGCCAAAATACTCGATCTGAGCGTCCACTCCTTCAATAGAGCCAACATGGAAATTACCCACTTCATGGCAAGAGAGCAAGAAAAAGCTACCTTCGTGGGGATTACGACCACGACCGCAAGCTATCAGTCCGCCCTCGAAATAGCCCGCTTCGTGAAGCAAGCGGCTCCACGGGCCGTTGTCGTTCTGGGTGGGCACCACGCCAGCACCGATCCCGAGATCGTGCTCCGCAGCCACCCTGACCTCATTGACCTTATCGTCGTTGGTGAAGGCGAACGATCCCTGTGTGAGCTTATTCGCCATTACCCTTCATTGAAACCCGTTCCTGGTCTTGCCTTCCTGGATGACGAAGGTCGTTTCATACACACCGATGCGCCTCCCTTGCTCTCACAGGATGAACTCGATTCCATCCCAATCACCTATGGCAACAACGGCCTAATCGGCACACCGGGGAAATTCGATCATGCCACATACGTCTCAGCCCGAGGATGCCCTTTGCGCTGCGCCTTTTGCGCCGTCGGAAACGACAGCATCCGCGCCAAGAGCATTCCCGCCGTTGTCCGCGATATTGAGGTTCTTCTCGACATGGGTTTCTGTCGTATCGCAATCGAGGACAACTTCTTCGCCCATTCCCCATCCAGAACCCAAGAGATTTGTGAAGCCCTGGCCGAGATTAAGCAACGCAGGAATGGTGCTTTTGCGTGGGATTGCCAAACCCGCGTGGAATCGCTTGCGCGAAAGGATACCATTGAACTCATGGCGAAGGCCGGATGCGAAGCCGTCTATATCGGGGTTGAGTCCGTGCATCCGGAACAACTCGCCTATTTGAACAAAACCAAGAATCCCTCGAAGTACTTGGCGACTCTAACTCAAGTTGTGGTCCCGGCTTTATTGGATACTGACATCGCGTGTTACCTGAATCTGCAGTTCGGCTTGCCAGACGAAACGGAAGACCATGAGCGCGCAACCTGCGGTATTTTGGCATCATTGGGCAGACTGGCGGACGCGCGCGGAAAGATCATCACGGTCTTTCCGCAATTGTATGTTGTCTATCCCGGCACGACTCACTTCCAGCAAGGTGTTTCTCAAGGACGATTCCCAAGGGATGTTTTCGAGACGTTTACTAAGTGGGAGTTTCGACAAACCTCCGTGTTGTATTGGCTGGGGGAGCACTTTGCTCATGGTACAGGAGGAATCCCGGACGGAATTCTTAAGCCCGAGGTTCTCCGAAATGGCAGTTTTGAGGATGTGGACGAAGTTGTGGATGCCAAGACGATATGCAGAATCTCAGCAGCACTCCGCGCGATAGATCGTATCAGGGGTGTACACACGTTCAATTATGGCGACTACATCGTTATGGAAACCAAATTACCTGACGTTACCTCGGCTCGCGGGCTTGTTGCTGCAACACCAATTTAGGAAAGGAGTGATTCGATGAAAAAGTGGCTACCTGCAGTTCGGGTAATTGCGGTCGTGGTGCTTGGTGTGATCGTTGCGACCCAATTCATGAAATCAGAACCTAAAACGAAGGTCGTTGCCATCGCGACCCTCATGTCGCATCCTGCCTTGGATGCCGTTCAGGAAAATCTCAAGAAGGAACTGGAGAGACACGGACTTGTTGAGGGAAAGAATATTCGATATGTCATTAGAAACGCCAACGGCCAGGTTCAATTGGCGGCCAATATCGCCACTGAGCTCGCATCTCAGGCCCCGGATGTGATCGTGGCGGTGACCACGCCAATGGCCCAAGCCGTGGCGAAGACGGCCCGGTGCCCTGTTGTCTTCGCGGCGGTAACCGACCCGGTCGGCGCTGGCTTGGTCAAGTCGCTGGACAAGGGAGAGGACACCATAACCGGGACGAGCGACGCTTGGCCCTATGAGGATCAACTCAAGCTCATTCGCCAAATATCTCCCAATGCCAAGCGCCTCGGCGTTCTTTATAACCCTGGAGAAGCGGCCTCGCAGTATGGCATCAAGGAGATCCGCCGTTTCGCTCCGGGGTTGGGATTCGAGCTGGTCGAAGGCTCGGTGAGCTCGACCGGGGAGGTATACCCCGTCGCTCAGAATCTTGCCGGACGTGTGGACGCTCTTTTCCTTTCCAGTGACAACACGGTCATCGGTGGCGTCGCGGCCGCGGTGAAGGTGGCGGTCGAGCACAAGATACCGCTCTACGTTGGCGATAGCGGCACGGTTGAAAAGGGTGGCCTGGCGGCTGTGTCGGTTGGTTATTCTGGGCTCGGCACTGAGACCGGCAAGCTCGTCGTTCGGTTGTTGAACGGCGAGCGGAGCATACCCACGGTAGTCGCAAGGGGCGCCGAGGTGTATATCAACAAGAAGGCAGCACAGATGATGGGCGTTACCGTTCCGGAGGAAGTCCTT
>JAZDOF010001082.1:0-5828 GCA_043799015.1 Pseudomonadota bacterium
CCAACGGTGAACACCGTTCCCCTACCCTCCCTGCTCTCAACCGATACCTGACCTCCGTGCGCGGTTATGATGTTGTGGACCACGGAAAGACCCAATCCGGTACCCATTTCATGCGTGGTAAAGAACGGGGTGAATATCCGCGGAAGGTCCGCGTCTTTGATTCCGTGCCCGTTGTCCCTGAAGGATACCATCACCTTTGAGTCCGTGTTGTGGATGCCTATGCTCAGAGCCCCACCGCCTTCCATGGCCTCGAACGCATTCATCGTTATGTTAAGAAAGGCCTGGTACAGGAGGTCCGGGTCCCCCACGGCAAAGGTATTCATCCCGTCCGTCTCTTCCTCTCGCCATTCGATGTTGCGTGACCGCATTTCCTGGTCCAGGTTTTCCCTGGCACGCATGAGCACCTGTCGTAAATCAACGTTTCTCAGATCCGGCGACCTCGGTTTGGCAAACTCAAGGAAATCGGTAAGAATTGCGCTCAATCTAGTGGCTTCTTCGACGATAACTCCGGATAGCTTGTTGACCCGGGCCGGCACGGGGTCTTTCTTCCCATGCAACATTTCCGCGGATGACTTGATGATACCAAGCGGATTACGGATCTCATGCGCTATCGTCGCGACCATCCGGCCCACGGAGGCCAGCTTTTCACTCTGCTGAAGGCGCTCTTCGAGTTGTTTTCGTTCATTGGCCCGTTCAATGAGTATCTTTTCGCCCCGCCTCACTATCAGCGTAAGAACAATGAACAAGAATCCCATAAGCACTACGGCCACGGCGATCACCACCACCAGAGACTTCTGCACGGTCAGGTATTGATCGGTTACGTCCTGGGTGATCTCCATAACGCCGTATATATTGCCGAGCATCCAAAAGTTGCCCGTGATCTCACGGAGTGGAAAATAGGTCCTAACCTGCCACTTCTTAATCCACGAATCCGGGTCGCGGTCTTCGCGTCGGACAAAGGACCGTGCTCGCCCCTTCAAGCTCTCCTGGAAAGTTTCGTTGGCCGGTTCGGTTTTTCCGATGAGACTATAGTCGCTGCAATAGACTATCCTTCGATGCAGATCCAGGACTTTGATCCGCTCGGTTTTCAAACCGTAAGTGAAATCCTTGATAAGCGAGTCCAACGCGCCGAATTGGTCCCACTTACTTAGGTCCATTTGAGTTCCACGCGCTTTTAAGGGGGCATAGAACCCATTGTATATATTGTAATTTAGATTTTCGGCCAAGAGCTTGGCGTAGCTTTCGGACCCGCTCAACAAGGCGTCGATGCTCCTGGTATAGAGGAACGCGCTCAGGAGGAACGTTACTATCGTAATAACCGCAAAGCCGGAAATGATGAAATACTTTAGTAATCGGAATGGGCCGCCCACCATGGGGCTCATTGTTTCCGTCCGCATGGACTTCACCAACTACGGGTCCTCCGTAAGCAAAGGCGTATTGCCGCTGTAAGGTCCCATCGCGGACGGGCGGACGGGAGAGTCCTCATGCCGTGCGGGATCAAGCGTTGCCGAGGTCGTCGGGGTTGATTCTCTCGAGGATTTTTGTCAGCTCTTCGTCGGTTTGCTCTATGTCTTCCTGCGTAAAAACCACTTTCTGCTTGCCGGGGTCTTCGGCGGGCGCCTGCATCATGCCCTCTATCACCTTCTCGCTGACGAATATGGGCACGCTTCCCCATGAAGCCAGTACCAGGGAATCGGACGGTCTCGCGTCCACGGTCACCAACCTGGAATCGGGGGTTCGCAAGTAGATGGTGGCATAGTAGGTGTGGTCTCTCAAATCGTCGATCTCAATGTGTTCGATGACCAGGTCGGCCTTTTCCAGGATGTTTCTGAGCAATTCATGGGTCAGGGGCCTTTGGAACACTTCCTTGTTTAATGCCCGCTGCAACGCCATCGCTTCCACGGGCCCTATCCATATGTACAATTCGCGGGTTCCCGTTTTTTCCTTTAGTATTACGACCGGTTGCGAGTTGCGATTGTCGGACGCAATACCGACTATCGCCATCTCATGAAACTCTTTCCCATGTTTCAATAAGCACCTCCCCGTTGGGTCGGGGCACGATCCCGGAAGCCAACCGACGGGGGGCGGGCCGACCGCGGTTGTTCGTTAAGACTCGACCCCACGCGTGACGTTAGCACCGTTTGGAGAGACAAGTCAACGAGTCCGGGGATCGGGCAGGACCGAGTCATATGCAGGGGCAACTCTTAAGGATCGTGGGCATAAGCATATCTTTCCGGACATCCCATTGAGACTGGTCTATTAAGGCCGGCATGGATTTTGAAAGGTCATCATCCCTGCCTGAATTGGGAGAAATCGTTCGCAGCATTATAGTGCGTCCCGTGCATGCAGCCGAGCGACCACTGCCGTGCCGTATCCAGACGCAAGCCCCACATGGCCGCATTCAGCCTTACGGTCTCGTCCATGTCCGCTTCGTATTCCCCCACGGACAATCCCGAAAGGCGTACCAGGAAAGCCTGGGGGCTGTCGGCATATTGCTTTAAGTTCAAGGGGTCATCGGCGGGATGCTGGGACAAGTAACCGTTCAACGTCTCCCACGCCGTGGCGCCCTGCATATTGAACGGACCAAAATCGATCAAGCCCGGGTTGGTTGCTTTGGTCCACGAGTTGGCCCTGTGAACCAGGTCCGCTTGTTGAAGATCATCGAAATGCGCTCTCCAATACTCATCGGTGCGCAACCATCGAGCGGGCTCATCGTCGGCAGGGGAAACAACGTTCAAGAGGCCGAGATAATCCTTGGCCTGCTCCAAGGCCGTTCGCAACGGATTGCGCAAATAGTGATGGTTCTCTTTTGCCATGGGGCCGGCCAAGCTGGCCGGAGAAATCGTACCAATTTGGTCGGCCACCTGCCATATGGCATCGCGGCACCGACCGATAAATTCGTATGTCTGTGGATTCCAAGTGGTGTATTCGGAATCGTTGGATTGCTCACCCATGATTGTTTTCCTCCTTATCGACATGATTGACACAATCTAATGAACCATTGGGGTTCGAACCGGCGACAGTAACAGTCGCACACCCCAAAGCCAGGGGGATAGGGGTTCAAGCGCGGCGCTACCCACTCGGCCCCATACGGCTTTTTCATGCGCTTTCCCTCAATGAGTGGAGGGAAAGGCGTGTAGTAGTATCCTTTGAAGACCTGGGAGAAATTCGCATTCCACCTCCTCACCTCCGGGTGTGAGTAGGATAAGTATATCCCCGACACTTTTCGCACTTCCAAAGCACCGGAGTCGGCCTTTCGGAGACTCGCAATTTGCCCCCGCTGCATCTTTGCCTCTTCCGAATACGGATCCGGTGGAATCCAAAAGGTGTAGTCGTTTCTCAAGCTGTACACCTTCGTCCGGTCCATAATCGAGCGAACCTCGGGTGAAAGACCGGGCATATCCCAAAAGAGGCCACCCTTCATGTTTACCAAGTGCGGATCTTCCCGGTAAATCTGCACGAGGCGCTCAAAATCCGCCTGATGCAGGCGGAAATGGGCGATCATCTCTTCGTCGTTGGGCGGTGTTCTGAATACCCCAAGGCCGACCTCCATTAGGAAGACAAATAGAAAGAAAGCCAGAAACGGCCCCACCAACAGAGCGATGAAGGAGAGTACGGAGCCCCTATGGGGGCGAGCTTTCGCTTTTGGCTCTTCGTTAGGGTTCATATGCCGGCAGCTCCCCTCGTATTGTCCAGCCCCGCACGACTGCCGGGGATTTGCCGCATCGGCTGTTCCGGTGCCGGGCGAATCGGTTGCGGCCAGCCAGGCAAAAGCCTACCGCCGTTTGGCCGCTTGGAATCACCCCGCGCCACACCGAGTATTGCTTTTCCTTGCATGCGCGAAATGCACTTGTTTTCCATCAATCTCCGCCATCCCCTTTCCCGCCGTTCAGGCGACCCTTCTTGAGGTCTGTGATTTGGGATGCTTCCTCAAGCCGCCTCATCAACTCCGGCAGCCGACATTGCGCCGCTGGATCCCGAGATGTCCACTCGGGAGTTCCGACGCTGTTGCCGGCGAAGAAGCATCCCATCCGCACATGACGCAGAAAACGCAGAAGAACAAGCCGAATACGGCTGCAAAGGTGAATTCCTCCTTTGCAGCATCTCTTCATCTGCGTCGGCTGCGTCATTCGCGGATGGGGCCGGCAGCGTTGCTTGTATAATCGCATCGGCGTCCCACACCGTGCCGTCCGAGAACACAAGTTGTTCCACCTTGTGAGCATCGTCCGTGAACCATTGCACCAATTGCAGTCCGTCCGCGGTATCGTTTATGGATACGAAGAGATCGTTCCCGATGCGGTTCAGGGTGATATCCGAAGGCGCAACGTCCGGATCGAATACGATCCTATCCATATTACCCGGCGTGTAGTCGTTTTCCACGATGACGTCATTGTCCGAGTCCCTGCCGAACTTGTAATCGTCCGACCCGGTTCCGCCTGCTGCATAATCATCACCCGAGCCCGGATCGATGCTATCGTCTCCGCCGCCCGCAGATATTTCGTCTCTACCGGCAAGCCCGTTGATAATGTCCGGGGTGTCGTACCCGATCAGCGCATCATCGTGGTCGGTGCCGGCAATCGCCTGTTCCTTTATCGCAGCAACATCCCATACGGTGCCGTCCGCGAAGCGCACTTCCTCCACCTGCCAGGCGTCGGTTCCTTCCAGGAACCAGTTCTTGACGGTGATGGAATCCACAGTGTCCGCACTCCGGACGAACAACACGAGATCAACGCCGTTTCCGCCGCGACGCACGATTACGTCGGCCGGCGCCACATCCGCGGTCATTTGTATCACATCGGTGTTGCCGGGGGTCTTGTCGTAATCAACAACAACGTCGTTGTCGTAATCCAGGCCGAAAGAGTAGGTATCGTTACCGTTGCCGGCATTGGGGTTGAGCTTGTCCTCGTACTTGTATCCGCCATAGAGAAA
Source organism: Pseudomonadota bacterium (assembly GCA_043799015.1). GTDB lineage: Bacteria > Desulfobacterota > Desulfomonilia > Desulfomonilales > Desulfomonilaceae > JAZDOF01. Next base: position 4,930 of record JAZDOF010001082.1, read on the forward strand.
ATCCGTACCCGGTCCCCCATCCAGCACGTCCGAGGACCCTCGGCCCGACAAAACGTCGTTTCCGCCAAGACCTGCAAGGGTGTCCGCTGTGGCGTACCCCGTGATCGCATCATCATTGTCCGTGCCCTGCAGCACCATCTGAGCGATGGCATCCGCGTCCCACACGGTCCCGTCCGCGAAGGACACACGTTCCACCCGCCATTCCGTGGATTCGTCCTTGAACCAGTTGGTAACGGTAAGGGTGTCGACGGTTCCGTTCAACGACAATACAAGATCGTCCTTGCTGCGGCGTACGATCACATCAGCGGCTGCTACGTCCTCGTGCAGCAATATGGTATCGACGTTACCGGGCGTCTTGTCGCGGTCAACAACAACGTCTTGTCCGGACTCGTATCCGAACCCATAGGTGTCATCGCCGTTGGGCCCCATGTAACGACGCAGCTCGTTATCCGAACCCCCGAACATGGTGTCCGAGCCGCCCTGTCCGTCCAAGAAGTCGGCTCCGTTGCCGCCCACGAGCTTGTCCGCGTCCGCACCGCCCAGCAAAGTATCCGCGCCGTCTTCACCGTATAACTCGTCCGGACCGTTGCCGGCATTGGGGTTGAGCTTGTCCTCGTCCTTGTATCCGCCATAGAGAAAATCCGTCCCCGGTCCCCCATCCAGCCCGTCCGAGGAGCCTCGGCCCGACAAAACATCGTTTCCGCCCAGGCCCGCAAGGGTGTCCGCTGTGGCGTACCCCGTGATCGCATCATCATTGTCCGTGCCCTGCAACACCATCTGCGCAATCGCATCCGCGTCCCACACGGTCCCGTCCGCGAAGGAGATTTGTTCTACACGCCATTCCGTGGATTCATCCTTGAACCAGTTGGTGACCGTAAGGGTATCGTTCGTCCCGTTCA
>JAZDOF010001018.1:0-4077 GCA_043799015.1 Pseudomonadota bacterium
TCGTGAACCGTCCTTTGGCTGCCGGCGGGCTGGTTTTCGTTACCACATACACACCGCCGCTGAGCACTGCGGGAGCGACCTCCGGGGCGTGCACATCCCCCAGTGAAGGTATCGGCATGCTGTACGCTTTCACCTCCGATTGCACCTATCTGAGTTCCAATAACGACCCCATTTCGGGCTCGACCACCGACAGCCAAGGGTGGCTCACGCACAAGACTACTACGGACTCGGGAGGGACCCAACATCGTTACGGGAAATGGATCCAGGTCGGAAAAGGCGTCCCCAGCGCTCCTGTTCTCGATAGTGAGGGCAAGAACGTTATCGTTCAGGTCAACGGGCAACTAAAGCGAGTTCCGGTGAGCACCATCGGTTCGGAGCCGCGCGGATGGAAACTTCGATAAACACTACTGTTCGGTCGTCCTCCAGCGGAGCCGCCGATAGATGGACTCCGCAGGAGGCATGCTCAAGAACCGTCGGTCCCGAGGGGGGGGCGGTAGCCCTCCCCTTTCAGGATTACAGCAGCCATGCAGCGTCGTAAATCGCTCCCCGGCCTCCCGCCGTATCCTCGGAGGGGTGGGAGGGTTTACCCTTATGGAGCTGATGGTTGTGCTCGCCATTGTGGTAATCCTCCTGTACGTCGTTGCAGGGAGTGATTTGGTGTCGCCCATGCGAGGCTCAGTCGGCATCAACGCCCACAACTCCCTCAACGCGGTGAGGAGCGCGGTAACGCTTGCCCGTGCCCGTGCACTTGCCGCCAGGCCCGGGATATTCGCCACCCAGATATCCGCTCTCGGCACGGACGCAACGCTCACGGTGGGTGCCGATAGCGGCATTTATACATCGGACTGGGCATACTCCGAATCCATGATTACGGTGGGCCAGTCGCCCGTCCATGGACTCGATTCGGCCAATCTGCCGTACTATGTATCTCCCGTGGGTTTCTGTCCCAAAGACAAGACGGAGAGGATGGCCTTTGAGGCTGTCCCCGTCAGATGGACCCTCAACAACCGGCTCTGTCAAGTCACCTCCCTGCCGAGCGACACTCAGTTCGTGTTCAGGTGCTACGATCACGTTACTACAACTTCAACGGCCCAATACGTCGATTTGGGAAGCTGGGGTTCCACGGCATTGGCGAGTTCCGCAAAGATTCTCGCTGCGGTTACCGTCCACTTCAAACCGAGGACGGCACAGGAAATGCTCGACCACACTTTGTATCCCGACGAATCGCTGGGCAAACAATGGACCGTGCTAAAGACCCGCGGCAGCGTGGTGAGCCTATATTACAACCCTGCGTTCTTTACGCTGCTCATAAACGGAAAAGACCCTAACGCCACTAATGCCGCGGACAGGCCGGGACCGCTCGGATTCGACCATATGGGGGCTACCCAGGGGTTTCAAAGGTATCAAATAGAGCTTCGGATCAAGGATCCGTCTAATTCCGACGTTGTGACGGCCACCTACAGGCAGTGGGTCCTTCCCACAGGGGAGCTGAAGTGATGTGTCCAACGAGATCTCCGAATGTCTCCGATGCCTGCAACGCGAAGAAAGAAGCCGGCTTCTCCCTGGTGGAGCTTCTGATCGCCTTCGCAATCCTGACCGTTGCCATGCTGGCTTCCGCTTCCATGTTGCACCAGTCCATCAACAAGGACCAGACGCAGATGAACGAGCGAAACGCCCAGCGAGCGGCCATGATGAAGATGGAGGCCATTCGCTCGCTGGGGTTCCTCGAGTATGTCAAGAAGCACCCCGGTGCGAGCCCAAACACTACCCTCGGGACTGATAACGGCACGGTACACACGGATTTTCAGGACCGTGACACTTTCGAAAAGCAGTTCAAGGGGGCGTTGGACAACGCCGGTTTGGACGTAGCCTGGAGGATCGAATCCACGGGCTTCACCGGCATTGACACGGTTACCGGTGTTGACGCGGCGTTCGCAGGAAAATTGCGAAAGGTCACGGTTACCGTCATGGACCTTAAGAACGATAACCGCAACAAAGTCAAGCACCTGCCCAGCGGGGAAAAGATATGGTACACCTATTACCTGGTAGGCTACAGCCGATAAGTACTAGAGGCTTCACCCTACTCGAACTCCTTGTTTCGATGGGGGTGTTCGTGGCTTTGCTCACCCTGTCTCTGGCCGCGCTCAAGACCCAAGGCGAATTCGCGGCCCAATCCGTGGCCACCAAGGACGTCGACGAATCGATCCGCGGAGTCCAGTCAACGCTTCAGTACGACATCATGAACGCGGGATCCGGCTTGTACGTCGGCCGTAATGCCACGACTCGGGCACCCAAACTGGCAATTTACGCCGACAAGTATGATTGGGGCGCGACCGACAACGGTATACAGCTTATGCTGAACTGGTCGGGATTCCTTGACTACGATGTAGACCCCACAGGCAGCAGGCTCCCTGTTTCAACGATTTTCTTGAACGAGGGCGATGGTAGTCTTGGGTGGTTCAGGGTGTCGGGGGGTACGTTCCAGATTGATCCGATTACGCACGCGGTAAAGATCCCGGACCGCACCAAGACGCCCCTGGAGTACGGAGAATTCGGAGGTCTAATCGGTCTTGTGGGCTCTGACCTCAGAAGCGCCTCCGCAAGGGCCCTTTCGTACGACCACAATGATTTCAGCGTGGGCTGGCCGGCGACGCCGCTGTCTCTCAAGCCCATAGGAGCTAACGGTGATCGGCTGATATTCACCATTTCCTCCGGCAGTTACGATTACGCAGTGCCGGCAATCGAATACCGGTGGAACGACAAAGAGGGTCGTCTGTTTCGCAACGGCGTAGCCATCCTGGGCGACGAACCTCACACCACGGGAACCAGGGCGGATGTGGGCAAAGATGGTAAGGCGACGGACAGCTTCTTCATCGTGACCGATTTTGACGTGATGTTCACCCAATCCAGCGTGTCCGGCACCACCAGCACGTATTCGGCCAAGAACGGTGAGATGACCAAAGTTGACTTCGACTACCTTCAAAGGGTCAAGGTTATTATAAGCTATAAGTGGAAAACCCCGGGAATGGAAAAGCCTACCAAGGACATGGTCAAGGAAATTGAAGTGGCGCCGCGTAGCATCGTGTATGCCATCCAAGGGGGCCTCAAATGATTCACGAAAAGAACGAAAAAGGGAGTGCAATTCTCATCGTGATGTTCGTGGTTGCCGCGGTAGGATTGGTGGGCGCAGGCCTGTTGATCAGGGGCAGCGTGGACACTCAGGTAAGCTCCGCGATCGGTGCGATGAATTGGTCCTTTACATTGGCCGAGGGCTCCGTGGAGGTCTCGGAGGCGGGGATTTCCCAAGCGGATCCTGACCGAAAGAATACCCCCTATTCGGGCGAAATGGTTCACAAGGTTCTCATTCGAGGGTCGGAAGCGTACGGCAATTACAAGAGCACCGATTCGAGTTCCGAGAAGCAAAAGTGGTTCAAGGATACGTGGTTCGTGGCGGACGTCTCCTTGCGCGGATTCGGTGAAAACAGGACCCCCGGTTATGACGTCGGCTCCTTTTACGATCAGTACTGGGTTTGCGAAGGTCGGATAACCATGGCCAAGGAAGAGGACTCGACGAAGGAATCCCAGCGCTCCAAAGAGATCGTGGACCGTGCTATGGTTAATGTGAAGCCTCGACACTATGGAGGTTATTAGGATTAAGGTATTGCGGTGAAGTGTGTGAATTTCCCGTGCCGCCCACGACATCTCAACCTCGATTTGTGACGGGAATTTGACCCTGATGACGCACAAGGCGGTTCTTTCGCAGGAGTTGCTCGCCCGGGCTCGCGTGATCGCAAAGGGGAGACGCATACGCTACCTTAAGCGTCTACTCGATCTATACGGCGGGGGGCCGTTCCAGTGGGTTAAGAAGAGCAGCCCGCCGGTTGAGTTGGACGGAGTTCTCTGCGAATACCATTGGTACGAGCACCGCGGAATAGGAAGATTTGAGTTCAAGGTCGTCAAGGTGATAGGCTGTGATCGCCAAGCTTAGGCAAAATGCCCCGCAGTTACCGGATCTTACTCGGGAGCAGCCATATTTCGTCATCGGAATCGAAGCAGACGATTTTCGCATATTAAACG
>JAZDOF010000025.1:0-2631 GCA_043799015.1 Pseudomonadota bacterium
GGAACGAGGTACAAGTACGGATCCTTCAGCCTTCCTTGTGCGTCTTTTCCGGCCATGTAATTATACTGCCGGCAGTAGCCCACTTTCTTGTTGGTAACTTTCATGGTTATCGTCGGTTGGGCCATTATGTACCTCCACTGAAATGAGTGCCAAGAGACATTTTATCTGCACGACTTGTCGTTCTGCCTCTTCAAGGAACGATATGGTATACTCGCAGTCACTTACTTAACGATCGACCTGAACACCCCGTAGACCTCGATGGTTCTCAGATGTCTACCCCATTTCTCGATGTATTTCGGATGCGTTGCCTCTTGTAAACACTCAAACTCAAGCCGCCCCTTTATCACGTCGCCCTTGTAATACCTTTTCCGGTCCAACGTCAACGTCTGACGTTTCGTCGTCCACATCAAGTGTGAATGCGGCCTTGTGGACACGAGGTAAGTGGTGCTGTACCGGCTCCTGAACCATCCGTTCTCGATCTGAATACTCAGTTCATCATGAAAGGCCCCATCACGCTGATGAATGAATAGACAAATCGTATTTACATCGAGCAACGTGGCTTCACAGAAATTGACCCGATGCTTACACCCGAAAGAATCGGAAAAGCACTTGGCTGTATGCTTCTGCGGGGACGGTTTTGTTCCTTTAGGCCACGCTTGGGCCATTGGGTCACTCCACTCATTTAAGTTGAAGAACGGATCGGTCAGCTTGGGATCGTAGTCTACCTTGGACCACGTCTGGGCCGATTGCGGTAAGGGCTGATCCTGCCCTTTAGCTTCAAAGCCGTTACCGAGGAGCAATAGCACCGCGATTAGCCTCAATATGGTCCATTTAAGAAGCCGTATGATTATCCGGGACAGCCGTGACATGGACGCGAGGGGCCTCCGTTCAGGTAGCTCAGTCATTCCGTTTCTCCAAAGAGCCTGATTGTTCTTGGGCATCTACTTGACGATCGTCTTGAAGACCCCGTAGACCTTGATAGTTCTCAAATGTCTGCCCTTCTTTTCGAGGTATATCGGATGTGTTGGCTCTTCTAAACACTCAAACTCAAGCCATCCTTTAATCACGTCTCCTCTATGGTACTCTTCCCTGTCCAGTGTCAACCTCTGACTTTTCGTTGTCCATATCAAATTCGCATGGGGAAATGCCGACGTCTTGTACACAGCCCTGTACTGACACCTGAACCATCCTTCTTCGACTATTATTGTAAGATCCTCGAGAAACTCCCTATCTTTCTTGTCAATGAAAAGAACTGTCTTTCTTGGTCCATTAGACTTGGCTAAACAAAAACGGACCTGGTGCTTGACCCCGAAAGAGGTGGAATAGCACTTGGCTGTATTCTTCTCGACCGGTTTGCCGTCTCGGCAAGTTGCGCATGCCGTACATCCGTCCCGGCAACGCCACTCCTCCGTGTCGAAGAAAGGATCGGTCAGGCTGGGATCGTAGTTGACCTTGGACCACATCTGATCCGGTTGCCATGCCGACGGATCCGGCCTTTCGGCGCCAAGGCCGTGAGCGAGGAGCAATAGGACCATGACGGGCCCCAATAGCGTCCATTTGTGACACCGGATAATAATCCGGGACCACCTGGACACGGTCGCCTCACGTGCCTGTTCGAATGTCGCCATCATTCTGTTTCTCCAAGGCGTCATGATTCTTCATAGTATCCACGTATGGGCTCGTATCGTTATCTCCGTACCATGGACCGCCTTCTGGCTATCCGCCTTGAGACCATGTTCAATGCTTCGTAGCCTTACCAATCGGACACTTCCACAGCGTCTCAATGGTTCCACTGGGGGCCATCGGAACCGGTCTCTGCTATTCCTTTGCGTCGTAAGCGCTTCCGAGAGCTCCAGGCTTCTCCAGTGCGCACCTCCACAGCGGCAGATTGACCGCGGAAGCCGGGCAAAGATAATCCTCCGGTTTGTCCGCCGGCATGCAATCATCAACGGATTCCGTCGTGAAAACCGCGAGCGTGAGATCCGGGAGAGCAGCGCGTTCCTGTGCGGCATCGCACCGAGACGAAGGATTCCCGGCCCCGTCTGCCCACGTGACATCCAACGCATACTCGGCGATGACGGGCGGAACCCACATGAGACCTTGATCCATGGCGATTCCTTTCCATGGCCCCCTGACGCCCCCGCCGGCACGGCCGGTAAGGGCACTCCTCCGGTCTGCCTCTCATTCCATACACTCCCGTCCGATCGCCGGCCCGTCGTGCATCGAAGGGCGCTCCGTCTCCCGACTCCGCCTGACAAACCGCTCAACGGCCAAATTGACCAACGCACCCAGGTCGGCACCCATGGCGTGCAAATCGGCGAGGTTTGCCTCGCTCAGCACTGACTTAAGGACTTTGATCCGTGCGGGCGACAACTCATTCTTACTTTGCTCCTCCGGCCCCAACTCCACATCGCGGATCATCTTGTACGCCTTGTTGATGGTCAGCCCGCCATTTCTTACGGATTCTTGGATGTCGGGCCAACCGTCCCTGCGGATCCTCCGTATCTTGTCTATTTTCCCATAATTGCAGCCGATGAGCCGCGCGGTCCTTCGGGCCGACGCAAAAGCTCCCGATTGAATATGGCATTTGTCATTTCTGATTTTGCCGAGTTACCGGGTCGATCGGCGCCG
>JAZDOF010000026.1:0-4578 GCA_043799015.1 Pseudomonadota bacterium
TCCACCACGACCACGTGTCCTCCACCGTATAACGTGGCGAGAAACAACCCGAACCCGATGGACATCGTGGTAGTCCCCTCCTCGAACTGAGAGGCCGCAAACTGAAGAACATAGGGCCCTTCAATACTAAGCTCCTCGGTTACCGCGCGGTGGAGCTTGTGCAGCTCCTCCCGAAGGGAAGGAACGAACCGCTTTATGATCTGTTTTGTTTTTTCAGGGTCGGTCATAACTTGTTCTTAGCGTCCAAAGACTGCAAAGTCAAGTAATCTCTCCGGAAAAACGGCTGCCGCCGTCCGTCTGGACGATGGGGACCGATTCCCCAATTCCTGCCGGGCACGAATTAGACAAGGAGCCCGTCAAGCTTAATGTGTTAGGTTATGTATTACATATAACAGTTGACAAATTCCCGATATTTTATTAAAGTTACAGCACAAATATCGCCCGAAAGAACGCCGATCCTGAACACAACCGGCTCCGCAACCCCTTGATTCAACATGCGGTTAGCGAGCGGGCCGTGACCGACATTCGGAAAAGAAGAATCGGTCGGCGGTTCTGTCGATCAGATGTGTTCCGGGACTTTCCCGGTGACTCTGCAAGGTGCTTACGGATGGCAAAAAATAGACCGATTCTACCGGTTGCCCAGAGTTGGTTCCTTTGTTCCCTCAGCCGGGTCGACCGAGGCCGAAGGGTTGGGGTTCAGAAAAAGGGTCGGACTTCTGGTCGCGGTCAAATACCGTGTCTTTTCCCGGGTTCGCGCCGGCGTCCGGGAACGATTCCGAGGTAGCCCATGAGCGGCCCGAAAAAACACTGCGAGTTCCTCGATTCAACGGGGGACACGAGGACCAAACGGGACACCACCGTGGGGGTGATCAGAACAGTTTCGCAGGATGGGCCTAGTCTCGGCGGCGTCCGAGATTGTCCCGCGGGTCGGGAAGCAGGCTTCGACTCGGTCCGTTACCACCCCGACCGGCGGGATGACGACATGATTCCGGGAGATTTATTCTTTGACCCCGATGTATTCAACAACGCGTCCTATCCCGGCTCCTCCGACTCCGGTAGTCGTTCGGCTGAATGTCCTTCCGAACGGCCGGAGCCGTCCCGCTGCGATCCACTTACTCGATTCATGAGCAGGTTTTCTCGATCTCGCAGGTTGCCGGCCTCCGGACCGGAGGAAAGCAAGGGCCCTGATTCCCGACCGGAAGACACGCTTGAATCGATCGACCAATCCCCATTCAGACGGATCGAAGCACCGTCCATAGGACATTCAGAGCCTCAGGGCCGCCGTAAGAGGAGGTTTCTCAGCGTTCGGTCGGCCGTCCTGGCGGCTTTGTTCCTGTGTTCGTGCGGTGCCTGGCTCTATTTTTATCATATTGACGGATATCGGGTGGAATCAAGCCTGCTGTTTCTCTGCTCCGACGATGAGAGTCCCCAATCCCGTCACTGGTCTTTGGATAAGGAGTTCGGCCTTCTAAAGAATCCGAGACTTTTTCATTTCACCGCTCAGGAGTTGTGCCCTTTGCCGGGGAATCGCGCAGCGAAAGTCCAAGGATGCATTCGGCCCGCGACCGCGGATGACTCGCCGGAACAACCCGCTCGGTGTTCCATCGACGGCGGGAAGACCGACCGGGTGGAATTCGCGGGGTGGCTGGCCGACAACATGACGGTGGCATCTCACGGCAACACGGGTATGGCGGTCATCTCCATCACCGGCAAGGACCCTGAATTCCTGAAAACGGTACTCGCATCGTACATTAATCATTATAGAGACTTCAGAGACGAACTTATCCACAAAGAGAGTGCGCTGCGAGGCGTTAAGAGGTCCAAACCCGACCCGGGGCAGTCTCCGGAGGCCTGTACGGATGTATCCGAGCAAATCGAGAAACTGGAAGGACAGTTGAGCGCCGGCCGGTTGGCTGTGGAGTTTATGAAGTCCGGTACGGATCGGTTCAGCGGATTTGTTCCGGAGGAAGCGGCTGCGGGCATACCCGGCCTAGGAAATCTTCAGTCAAAACTTGTGGATCTCGAGATGCAGAAGAAGGCGTTGGAAATCCGTTTCAGCTCACAGAGCCGGGAAGTCCGGACGGTAGGCGAGCAAATTACCGCTGTTAAGAACATGATCAGAGATCAATTGCGGCACCGATCGGCCTATTTGGAGAAACGGCTTCGGGACCTCGAAGCTCGAAGGGCGCCGTTGACGAAGAAGCAGAGGCCTGTGGCCGGCGCCGGCGTATCCGAACCGGGGTGTTCTCGATCCGAAGGCTCAACGGAGTCCGACCCCGACGGGGGCAACTGCCTGCAAGTCCTCCATGAGCCGTATGTAGCAAAGAAGCCGCTTATCGTAACATCGGGCAGGTATGCGCGGGACCTGGTTTCCTCCATTCGCGAAGGACTGGACTGCGTCATGCAGGACTTAAGGGTTCGCCTGAGTACCTTTCCATTTACTTGTGGGGTAAACAGGCCCCCGACAATAAGGAAGGCGCATAAGACTCCGGAAAAAGGCCTGCGAGCGGGTTCGTCCGGACAACCCTCGTTACCGGCGGCCATAGATCGGACAGCGAAGGTCAATGACCCCGGCGACAGGATTAGACATGCGGCCCTTCCCACGCCGTAGAGAGGTACTGTTACGGACGACCGGCGCGGGTTGCGTCGCCTATAAACCTAATTTCCTGATTATATGCACATTGGTATGAGAGTTTCATAAAAGATTTGTTACAGAATCAGCCCCAAGGAAGACCATGACCAGCACCATGAGAAATCCCGATCGACCGGATGGGAGATCCGCCCACGCAAGGACCGTTCCAAGCCCTCCCCGCGCGGCTGAAGGCATGGGATCGGAAGAAAGTGGGCCGGATTCACTCGTGTCCCGATCCGTGGCCGGCCGCGCTCGATTCGGTGCATGTCGGCTTATCCGTGTCGCTTTTATGGCCTGGCTCGCCGTAGTCTGCTGCGCCTTTGAAGGAAGAAGCGAACCGTTGGAGTACGACTCATGGGCAAGTTTCAAGGCCGAAGGATATTACAGTAAGGCGGACGGTCGCGTAGGCTTCGACCAGAACATTGCAGGGACCGGTACTCAAAACGATCTCACCCGCGACTTGGGTTTGGACCCGGACCAGATGTCGTGGCGCGTCAGTCTCAGCGGACGGCCGTTGGAACATCATCGTCTAAGGGTGTACGGATCGATCCCCGAATACTACCGCGGGTCCAAAGTGCTCACACGGCAAATCAGGACCAGGAACGGCGTCTTCGAGGTGGGGACCCACATAGAGTCCGAATTCTCACGAGCCGCTTTCGGCTTCGGTTACGACCTCGACTTCCTTATCGGACCCCAGTGGTACGCGGGGCTCAATGGAGATCTGCTCTACCATCACGCAAAGATCCGAATTTTCGGGCCCCAGACCGGAAGTGAAAACACCATGGGAATTTCCGAAATGCTGCCTGCATTGGGGGCTCATCTGGAAACAAGGTTGCCTTGGCCTCTCCAGGCCTTGGGCCGGTTCAGGCAATTGGGCGCGTTTGCCCGAATGAGTTATGGTTTTACTCCGAATTATCTGAACTACATCGACATAAGGGTGGGCGGGTCCCTTTCGCTTCAGGGATTGCCTTCGGGGACCACTTTCACCGCCAAGGTCGGATACGAACACGAGTCCTTTTTTCACGATCAGGAACACGTTTCAGGACGGGTGATGGAGATACAGCGGGATGGCGTCTTCTTTTCGGTTGCCGGAGCATTCTAGCCTTGGGAGGGTCCGACTCGATCCGGCATCGTTTTCGTCGGCCCGGCCTTACATGGACCAAACACGAGATCCTTCGCGCGGACAGGAACCAGCGCTATGACCACAGTGAAGCACAAACCGCCTGAATACGCCCGGTCGAATGGTAATATCATCGTGTCGGGCCGCGGCCTTACGAAAAGGCGGCCCCTGTCGTCCTATCCGGTGAATGGGCAATCCCGATTTCTCCGTGTCTTACGCGCCCAGTCCCACGAGGAGTACTTGGCGGGAGCCTTCAGGGGTCTTTTCTGCTTGAGCCCGTTGGTGCCCAAGATATCCCGTTTCGCCTTCTTGGTCTTAATTGCCCTAATTGCGGGATGCATGGCGCCGCGGCACAGGGTGGTAATCAACGAGACGCCGATGATGATGATACAGAAGGTAACCAATCATTTCCCGGCGCCTCTCTACAGGCTCAGTCCAGGCGATCTTCTCGAATTTCTCTATCTAACCGTTCCCACGGTCACTCCCACAGCATACATTATCGGAGTAAGAGACCAGATTGACGTGGAATTCGCGTTCCACCCCGAATACAATCGTACGGTTCGAGTTAGACCCGACGGCAAGATCAGTCTCCCACGTAAGCCCGAGTTGAAAATCGCGGGGCTGACCGCGGACCAGGTGAAGGAAAAACTCCAAGCGATCTATTCCGACCTGTTCAAGGACCCCGAAATTACCATTACCGTCCGAGAGTTCAACGCGAGGCTGACTGAGATCCAGAAAGCCATCGCCACCGCGCCGTTCGGACAGGCACGGGAGATCCGGATACGTCCCGACGGCTTCGTTTCATTGCCCCTCATCCCCAATCTCA
>JAZDOF010000033.1:0-7403 GCA_043799015.1 Pseudomonadota bacterium
CGGGGGATGCTTTTTAGGGCCGTTAGCGGACGAAACGGGGCGGAGGTAAACAACACGCCGAATATTGCTGTCCGGTGTGTTCCCGCGCATGGACCGAAGCGACGCTACGAGGGAGAACCCGCGGTCGAATCGACGGGAAGCGGCCTGCATGCTATACCGAGATCCGTTTCCACACCGGGCGTTTTTCCCTGCCCTGCGAGCAAATCCCGAGCCGATCGGCCACGATACGCGGCCCAGCAATCTCAAGGAAACAAACCCAGAGCAATTTTTAGTCGGGGTACCGTGAAAATTGGGCATGAAGGAGTGGAAGGCGTGCTGGAGGACTTGCCGGGCATAGATCTCGATACGGCATTGGGCAGGATTTTGGGCAACGAAACGCTCTTGGTGAGTTGTCTGGTAGAGTTCGGTCGCTCTTTCCGAGGCGCGGAGGAGGAGATGAACGCTGCCCTGGACAGAGGCGATTACGGTTCGGCACGACTGATGGTACACGCAATCAGAGGGGTCGCCGGCAATCTTTCGGCCGTGGAACTGTCTGATGCGGCTGGTGATTTGGAGGCGGCATTGACCGCACACCGGCTTGAATCCATCCCAACCTTGTGTGCGCGTTTCTGCCGCGCTCTTGGGGTTGTGCTTCAATCAGTGAAAAAGCTGGAGACGGTACGGCCCGCATTGTACGGGTCGGCCGACAACGAAACGATGTCCTCGAACGAAGCCGATGAAATCATGACCGAACTGTCCGGTCGGATATTGGAACGGGACCCGGAAGCGATCGAAACGGCGGGGCGTCTCCAATTCGGTCTTGAGGACCGCGGGCATCGGGATATCATGGGTACTCTGCTGGGGTGTCTGGAGAGATATGACTTCGAGGGGGCCCGAAACGCTTTAGAGCGCCTCCGCATCTGCGACGAGCAGGTGGCTGGAACGACGGTGCCGGCCCCGCATGACCCCGATTACCTGGGTCCGTCGGATTTGCCCTAGCCTTCCGGCTAAGAAAGGAACACGACATGCCTACGGCCGTGAAGAAGCAGAAAATACTCATTGTGGACGATGTTCCCGAAAACATTAAGATACTAGTCAATGCTTTGGCCCGTGATTACAAGCCGGTTGTAGCAACAAACGGCCGGGAAGCATTACGAATAGCCTTTTCCGACACGCCGCCGGACCTGATTCTGCTGGACATCATGATGCCGGATATGGACGGATACGAAGTCTGTCGAAGGCTTAAGGCCGATGAAAGGTCGACGGGCATCCCCATAATCTTTCTCACGGTGAAGAGCGATGACCTTGATGAAGCAAGAGGGCTCGAGCTGGGCGCGGCCGACTATATCACGAAGCCCTTCAGACTCCCGATAGTCAAAGCGCGCGTGCGGAATCAGCTTGAGCGGAGACGTGCGGAAGCGGCCCATTTGGGATTGCATCGACTGGATGCCATAGCCGACTTGGCCGCGGGGGTTGCACATCATTTCAACAATATGTTGCAGGTAATCATGGGCGCGGCCTCGGTTGCCCTTCTGAAATTGGATCACGGGGACCTTCATGACGCGCGGTCGATGCTGGAACAGATAGTGGAGAGTTCGCGTTTCGGCGCACGAACGGTAAAATGTCTACAGGAATTCGTATGGATGCAGAAAGGGGAAGGCTTCACCGTCGACGAGGTTTTCGACATTGGCCGTACCGTGATGCAGGCCGTTGAGACGGAAGAGAAGAGCATGGAGGAAGCCTCGAAGGAGCGTGGAATATGCATCGACCTGATCCCTGTGGTGTCCGACAAGTGCTTCGTGAAAGGCAAGGAAATCGAGCTTTACCAGATGGTGGCCCATTTGATTCGGAATGCCGTTGAGGCCATGCCCGATGGAGGACAGCTTCGGGTGGAGACTTTCGTCGGGGACGGACAAGTGATCTTGGAGGTGAAGGATATGGGCGTGGGTATTCCGGAGGACCAGCTTTCGAAAGTCTTTGAACCCTTTTTTACTACTAAAGGCTATCAACGGGTCGGGATGGGGCTGGCCGGGAGTTACGGGGTCGTTAAGGCGTGCGGAGGAACGATATCGGTGTCGAGCGTCGTGAACCGCGGAACCACCTTCACGGTGAAGTTGCCTCAGGCGTCGGAACCGGAGGCGAAGCCGGATACGTACGGACCGAGCCTCGATGGCCCGAGGCTGAGAATCCTCATCATAGACGATGTGGAACCCATAGTTGTGATGCTTTCGGAGTTGCTGGAAGCGTTGGGCCACGAAACGGCAACAGCCGGCTCAGGGGAAGAAGGAGTCGACCTATTCGGCGAAAGGCCCTTCGATCTCGTGATATGTGATCTTGGAATGCCGGGGCTGAATGGCTGGGACGTTGCAAAGAGAATACGGAGCATTTCCCTGGAGCGAGTGGGTCGGAAGGTGCCCTTTGTTCTCCTAACCGGATGGGGAGGACAAATACATGAGACGGCCAAGATGGCGGAATCAGGCGTTGATGCCGTCTTGGACAAGCCGCTCGATCCATCCGGACTGGCCTCGGTGATCCGTGAATTGACCGGTGGTACCGAGAGAAAGGTATGAACGCGCACGGCGCCGCGGTCAACGCTGTGTCCTCCGCCGCGCATCATAGCCTCCGATGAATGAGGGGCGCGGATCATGTGCGGAACCTGCGGCGGCTTGTCGTGTCTATTCCGCCGAAGTGGGGTTGGATGTGGACGAAATGAACGAAGAGCGGATCTCACAGTCTCCCACGGACGAGGAGCCAATGTCGTTGCGCCGCCTCCGTCTGGACAACGAGCCGACACAGACGATCGACTTGGGAACGGTGTTTACGAAAGATCTCACCGCGTCAGGCAGTTACGACGTAAAAGGTGGAATATGGGCGAGTACCTTCGGTAAGCTCATTCAATCACTACCCATTCCCGCGTTTATGGTAGACGAATATCACGAAATCATGGTGGCCAATCAGGCGTGCGGGAGGATTTACCCCGATTACGAACATGTACAATCAAGACCTTTTTCGGACCTGTTTCCAGACCCGGCGGAAGGAGAAAAGGCCGCTGAATTGCTCGGGTCCGTGCTGCTTACGCGTACGCCTCAGACCATGGACGGAGGGCTTCGTATCGGTGGCGGCCGAATATGGGCTCGGCTCACGTTCCGATCCATACGGATAATCGATATCAGGTTGGTCTTGGTGTTGGTTGAGAACCTGACATACGAAAAAAAGCTGCTTCGGTTGAGTAAAAAGTACCAACAGGACTTGGTTAAGCGCGTCGAAGAACGCACAGCCGAGCTGAAAGAGGTGAACGCCAAGCTCCTGGAGGAAATGGCCGAACGGAAACGGGCCGAGGAAATACTGCTTAGAAGTGAACGTCTGAGGGCCCTGGGTGAGATGTCCGCCGGAGTGGCCCACAATTTCAAGAACCTCATCCAAGTACTGTTCGGTTTGGCCCATACGGCGTTGAAACAATTGGACGCCGAGCGGGTCCGGGAGGCAGGAAAGGAAATAAGAAACATCATTCAGACGCTTCAACATTCGGGAGAAACCATCGGTCGGCTTCAAGATTTTGCTAAATTGGGCACGGGGGCTTCTCAGTTGAGAAAGTCGCTCTTCGACCTTTCCGATCTGGTGAGTGAGGCGGTTGAATTCACGAGGCCTTTCTGGCACACCTACCCCCAGAGCAAGGGTGTCACGGTGAACCTCGCCGTGGATCTTACCAAGGGCTGCTTTGTGGACGCCAATAGAGGACAGGTCTTCGACGTATTGGTCAACCTTGTCAAGAATGCCGCAGAAGCGGTCGTATCAGGCGGGTCCATTTATCTGAAGACCTATCGTGAAGACGGGGAAGTCTTCTGCGAAGTCGAGGACACCGGAATCGGCATCAGGGAAGAAGACATGAGCCGGATCTTCACCCCCTTCTTCACCACGAAGTCCGAATCCGGCACCGGTTTGGGTCTTGCGACCAGCCGCAGCATAATCGAAAACCATGAGGGCGCGATCACCGTGACCAGCACGTGCGGCAGAGGGTCGATTTTTTCCGTCACGCTTCCTTTCGCGTCGGAACGGCCGATAACTGCGGCGCCCATAGAACAGGTTTCCCTTGATCGGAAGTTGACCGTGCTTGCCGTCGACGACTTGGCATCAGCTCTGATGGTTGTGAAGTTCGGACTGGAGGCGTACCATCATAGCGTCCTCACCGCAACGTCGGGAGAGGATGCACTCAGAATAGTGAAATCCAAACCGGTAGACCTGGTTTTGTGTGATCTCGCGATGCCCGGAATGAACGGCTGGGATGTCGGACGCAGCATACGGGACCACTATGCTTCACAAGGGTTGCGGCGTCCGTTGTTCATAATGCTCACGGCCTGGGCGCGTCAATCGGTAGATAAGACAAAGATGGCCGAGTCAGGGGTGGACGCGGTTCTGGAAAAGCCGGTGGATATCGACGGAGTGATCGCGGCTATGGCGGACCTGATGCGTGGGCGTTAGGATGGAGGTGGCACGGAAGGGAAGCCCGACCGTCCGAGGTTTTGGGACGACATCAACCTCCGGATGGATCCTGAGCCTCATCCCGTCTTCGGGCCGCTTCCATAAGGATCAAATACCCCGGCTCGCCGATTGTTCGCCGTTTGGGTTCGGCAAAGGCAAGGGTCGAAAAGGAGCCGGCTTTCAAGCTCAGTGCCCAGTAGGCGGCGGCTTCTCCCTCCAATGCTTCCGTCTTGGCATGACACAGCTCCCCATTGGAGATGTACAACAACCCACGCTTTCCGTCTTGAGACATCACCTCAAGCACGAGCTTCTGGCCTGACAGCATCATCATCTGAACGACTTCAAGAATGTCGATCTGCCCCAAGGTTCCCGCAAGGCGGGGACGGCTCATTCCGGCCCAGACCTCCTCGCCGACGATGGCCATCAGTCCGGCAATATCGATTGTGTTACGAACTATCCGGTCAACGTAGATATCTGAAAAACCCGGCTCGGATTGATCAAATCCTTCCTCATCGGCCAGAATGATGAGCGGCGGCCTGAACGTGCCCTTGCCGGCGCAGAACAGGCTTACCTTATTGCTTAAATCGACGATGTCGGCCGATCCGACCCATTCGCTGCAAACGATGGCATCAACGTATTTCTCGTCGAATATGCGTATGGCCTCATCTACGGTTCGTGTTCGATATGTAAGCCCCCGTTCCTTCAATTCCCTTGCGATCTTATTGGCCGAGCCCTCTTCGGGGGAAATGAAAAGGACTTTTAGGTTGGACAGGGGTATTGTCTGCGTGGCATCTTCGGAGACCTCTTTTGCACTGTGGGTCAACGGGAACTTGACCGCGAAAATGGTACCGCGTCCCTTCTTGCTGGTTATGGATAAGGTCCCGAAGTGTCGCCTAATGATGCCGCAGCTTGAGGCCAAACCCAGGCCCACGTGACTCGGCTTGGACGTCCAAAAAGGCTCGCCGATCCTTCTCATCTGTTCCTGCGTCAAGCCGATTCCTTCGTCCTGCACTTCGAGAACGACGTTATCCTCATCGCACGACGTCTTCACGCGAAGGACGCCGCCCTGCGGCATGGCCTCGGCGGCATTCCTCACCAGGTTGGCCGTCAGGTCCACTATGTCCGCCCGTTCCCCGTGAAGCATGCAGCCTTCCGCCAACTCGCATTCCATGCTGATTGGTATGCCTTTTGCCTGCGGCTCAAGCTCCCAAGACGGCTTCGTCGCTTCCAAAGCGTCATTGACGGCGAGTCCCAAATCGAACCCCGCGGATTTAGGAACATCGCGATGGGTGTACCCGAGCGCGAACTTCTCCAAGAGGCGTAACGTGAGTAACGCTCGATCCCCTGCGACCCTAATTTTCCCGAACGAAGCCCCTGCCTGAAGATGCGACCCGGTAGCTACCGCTGCCAGTCCGGCGTCCACATCTTTGCCGATGGTTTCCAGTGCTTCGGAGAAATGGTGGACCGATGCTCTGGCCATTTCCGCAAAAGCCTTGAGGCGTGTGCTTCTTCGACCGGCTTCATCCGCCCTCTTTTGATATGTCACATCTTCGGAGACTATCTGCATGCCCATGACTCGGCCGTCATCCGACCGAACCGGGACAATATATAGTTTCGCATGCCGGTATCGTTTCCTGCCCACCGGGAACTCGTTGACGACCATCTCACCGGTTCTGAGGCCGTCTTTGAGAACCTCGGCGACCCCCGACTCGGCCAAGTCGCGGTTATCAAACAGGTTTAGAGCTATTCCCTGTTCACCCTTGGGGATACCGAAAAGAGCGGCCGCCGCCGAATTAATCTCTGTTACCTCCCCAGCCGGATTGCAGCAGAGAATGCCCACCGGCGAATTCTCAACCAGCATCCGGTACCGGGCATCGCTTTCCCGTCTTCTGTACCGGGCATCCCGGAGTTTGAGGTGAGAAGATATCCTGATTTCCAGCTCGATCGGGTCGATGGGCTTGGACACGAAGTCATTCGCCCCGGCCTGTACGGCCTTGAGACGGTCCTCCTTGCCGGTCAATCCCGTAACCATGATAATAGGAACGTCAACATATTCAGGTCTTTGTCGAATATGTCGGGCAACCTCGAAGCCGTCCATGCCCGGCATCATGACATCGAGGAGCACCAATCGAATTTGGTCGGTCAATCGGTCCAAGGCTTCGGTGCCGCTGCGTGCGATAACCGTTTCGAAGCCGAAGGATTTCAGCATGTGCTCAATGGCGATCAAATTGATGTTGTCGTCATCGACCGCCAGGATCTTGTTGGGGCCTTTCATGGGGTTGTTCCTCCAAGGGTCGCCCAAATCCTAGGTCCGGAAGGCATGGGAGAACCGACGGCCTCGGACTTTCCCCCTTGGCTCGACCAATAGGCTGATGGCATTTTGACCCCAAGTATAGCACACCCTCGGCGTGGGGAACCATTGTTTTGAGCCGGCCGATCACTTGTGGAGAAAACAGTGGAATTAGGTCCATGAAGGGCGGTACCGCCGTGAAATCGAGGTCGCTCTCCGCGGCGGTTCGGGAGGGGGAACCAAGGGGCGGGGTTTATCCCCGCCCCTTGTATGTTTGTTGCGATTCACTCAACCGTTCAGGGTTCCCGCAATTCTCAACGCGTGACACAATAATTCGGAAACGCCGCCCTAGTCCGCTTACAGCGTCCTGCCCACGGCTTCGGCCACCGGTTTCAGTTGTTCCATAAGGGCTTCAAACTCCTCGGGACGAAGGCTCTGCGCCCCGTCGGAAAGAGCGTTCTCCGGGTCCGGATGCACTTCGACCAGCAGGCCGTCCGCGCCCGCAGCAATGGCAGCTCGGCTCACCGCAGCCACGTACTCTCGTTTTCCCGTACTGTGGCTGGGGTCAACCACGACCGGGAGATGGCTCAATGACTTGATCACCGGTATGGCATTTATGTCCAAGGTGTTCCGTGTGTAAGTCTCAAAGGTCCTT
>JAZDOF010000045.1:0-3509 GCA_043799015.1 Pseudomonadota bacterium
AATCATCAAATTTCATGCGGCACCTCAAAGGCATCCCCGCCCCGATTGGGCTGCGGTCCTGTCGATACCGGGGCGTCTCACGCTGAATCCCGTGCGTTATCTGCCGCCCGGTTTCCAACCATCACTCTTCTTCGTCCAAGGCGGCATCGCGTCGGAAGCGCATCGCATCGCTGCTTATTTCAGGCACTGTTTTGTCCTCCAGGAGGGACCTTTGCCATTTAGTGTAATCGAAAGGCTCCCGCATAACGAGAGAAATGAACCTCTCGGCCTCGATCTCACCGAGAGCCTCAAGAAGTGCACGTACCCCTCTTATCCTTATTTCGGTGTCCGTAATCATTCGCCTCTGCTTCCAGCCTAATGCGAAGCTCTTCTTGATCGTCGAACGGTCTATTGTAGCGGCAATTGTCGAGATATGGTCTCATGATCCTTTGGCCCATCAGTAATGTAACGTCTTCCTCCGAAGAAGTCCGCACGAGGCGGAGCGACCCCCTCGATGGAATCGATCTCGTCCTCCGTGAGTCCTTCATACAGCCCCGCCGCCAACGCTGGGATTTCCTCGGGCCGCTCGATCGGCTCCACTATGAGACTGACTTCCCCAGCCTCGGCAAGCCTGAGATTGAGTGGGGCAACAAGGCGGAAGGTTCCATGTCCGCAGACGGCTTCTACGGTTTCAGTTGTCATGATCCGTTCCGCGATGCCTTGATTTGCCGTCTCAATGGCGAGACCCACGGGGCGCCGCTTGATCACGGATAGGGGCCTTGCTCCAGGCCCCGACGGTTGTCAGGATGGCGGGTAGAGTGGGCGATGTCAAGTCCGTCACTCCTTTCGGTTCCGTGGCTCCCTATGAATAAACCGATGCGGGCGATTTGGATTTGCCGGCTGAGTTCGACAGGCCTACCGGCCGGCTTACTCTCATCGGACTCAAACATAGGCTCGATGAACCGACAAGGTCGACATACTCACGCGGGAAGGACCGACCCTATCCGGCTTTGCAAGGAAATGATATTGGCGGAGGCCGAGGAAGCAACTACAATAGTGAAGGGCCGTTGCCGGAAGCGAGAGAGGATTCTCACGACGACAATGCCCTCATTAACGGAGGGGCGATTGATGAGCGGATATGATCACGGTCCAGTCGTTCAGGTACTGCCTGACGACTAAGCGAACGGAGGCAATAGACCGGCGTCCTCCATAGAAGAGCCGGCTCGATCTCAAGGCATGGAACCCTTGACCGACGTCACCCTCACATCTTCGGGACCTGGCCGGGTCAGGTGGACGACGGCTTGGAGGACGACATTCGGGCCATGAGTGGAAAGAGTCCGGCCTGCGGCCGGCCGTCGTGACCAAAGGAGGCGTCTTATGTCTACGAGGGGTTGGTATGAATACTACGTTCTTGATGCAGCGACCGGACGTGGTGCGCTATCAATGCCATTCTACAAGTGGGGGGATGCGACACCGGAAAACGCTCTGAATGAGCTGTTGTTCTTCAAGGGGATTCGTGACAAGATAGGCGGCCTCTTTCCGGCGTATCTCCTCGATGACATGCTGCGAGAACAACTGGGGCCGGCGTACAAGGAACTCCCGGATTACTTTCCAATCGCCTGCTACCTGTTCTTGCTACTGCGGGCAAGAGAAGAACTCAGTTGGTGGAAGACCGGGCGGTATCGTGACATGCCTCTCAAAGAGCGCCCAGACTACAATTACGGTTTTCAGATCGGGAAGGCAATGGCACTTCACAACTTCCCTACCGATGATCACGGGGACAGATACATCGGCACGGCCAATTCCTACATAGCGGCGGGCAAATACATCAGGCCCTGGGCTCGTTACTGCCTGAAATTCAGCGTGCTCCAATGGATTCAAATCCTGACTCAAAGCACCATGGAATTGGACATGGGGTCCATCGCCCATTCTTTCAGATCGCCCGGCGATAACGATTTCATATACCGATATTTCATTTTTGTTGTTTCCGAGGGAGACCATAGGCGGCCTGTCGAGGAAATCAGGCTCCAAGTGTGTGACGCATCAGGTGCGGATTTGCTTTCCGGGGAAGCAGCTATGGACAGGAATCAGAGTGATGAGGAGTGGGTTCTCGACATGAGGGCCGACTTGCTTCAAGAATTCGAGAAAGCGGGAGTACATGCCTATTCTCTGGAGGAAGTTCTCCGGACATACCAAATGGCGCCGAGTTCTCTCCGGAAAAGCTCACCGGAGTAGCCAAGTGAGGAAAATCACGAAGCATACCGTCTCAGTTGTCAAATGCGCCGCCCCATCAGTGCGGGAATTACGAAAAAGTAAACTCGGAGTATCCCTGGCGGGATGGCGCCGCTAATGTTTGTTGCCCGGTCTTGTGCGGTTTTCCTGAGTTCAGGAGAAGAGAAGGAGAAAGGCACAGGATGTTGTTCATGACTACCCCAAGGCGAGTCCAATCGGGGAAGACCGAATGGACTTTCGCCTTGGCCCGTTGAGACTTGTGGTTGCGATTGCGTACGACAAAGAAACCGTCTACACCAGATGGGTCGGAAACAAGAAGGAGGTCAAGAAGATCGACACATCGACGGTTTGAACACGTAGCAAAGTCGTATAAGCAAAAGAAACATAGAGGAAAAAGAACATAGAGTAACGCATATGAATATTAAATCTATACGAAATGAGATAGATCACAAAGCTGCTTTGGCTAGTATCGAGGAGCTCTGGAACGCCAAACCCGGAACCCCGGAGTATGAAGAAGCAGATGTACTCATCACTCTGGTTGATGCATACGAAGACACACAGTTCCCTACGGGTGCCTTGGACCCGATTGAGACGATTCTTGTCGGAATGGATGATCTGGGGCTTACCCGGAAAGACTTGGAACCTTGTATTGGGACGCGAGCCCGAGTGTCTGAAATCTTGAGCCGGAAACGGTCCTTGACACTACCAATGATTCGAGGCCTTTCAATGGTACTAAGAGTACCGGCAGATTTTCTTATTGCTGAATATCCGGTTGAATCGGTCTCACGTCATGATCCGGGAGACAATGCGGTCGTTGCTGGGTAGTCGTCCGTACCACTAACCGCATATGTCGGGGCCGTCGGGGTCACCCATTCCCTATGGCCGGCGCTTAGACCATACGCGCTCACGACAATTGACCCTTTTCCGCTCGGCAAAACCGACCAGTGCCTCGCACACCGATCTTTCATTGGGAGTACAACGGCAAGATGAAGGGGTTGGTGGTTGTGTTGATGGACCGAACGGAAGACGTCCGCTATGGGCCGACATATGAAATATCGATCCCTTGAGCCCCCGCCGGAGGCAGAGCGGTATCTACCGCCCGGTTTCCGACCATCACTTTTCTTCGTCCAAGGCGGCCTCGCGTCGGAAGCGCATCGCAACGCTGCTGATTTCAGGCACTGTTCTGTCCTCCAGGAGGGACCTTTGCCATCCAGTGTAATCGAAAGGCTCCCGCATAACGAGAGAAATGAGCCGCTCGGCCTCGATCTCACCGAGAGCCTCAAGAAGTGCACGTACCC
>JAZDOF010000123.1:0-2261 GCA_043799015.1 Pseudomonadota bacterium
GTGATCCGCACGTGGTCTTGTGTCCCCCTACACACATGTTGTCCTTCACCGCAATGGGTACCCCGGTCAAAGGCTTCATTTCTCCGGAGGCGATTCGTCGATCTGCCTCCTCGGCCATCTCCAGGGCAAGTTCCGCAGCAGTCAGCTCGTAGAGATCGGTCACCGTCTCATCCCTTCTGAGTTGGCCCTGCTTCCGGCAGGGCCGTTCAGGCGTCGGGGCTTCGCCCAGGATTGCCTTTCAAAGCCGAGGACCTTCATGATTCGTTACGGCTTGTAAACGGCACAAGCCATGACAATTCATTCGATCACCTTCGGGACCTTGAACGATGTTCCCGACCGAGCCGGTGCATTGGCCAGAGCGTCGTCGGCGTCGAGCGACGGCTTGACCTCGTCTTCCCTCAACGGCGTATAGAGTTCCACCGGCCCTGCCATGGGCTCGACGTTGTCGGTGGGAACTTCGGCCAGCAGGTCCATGTATTTCAATATGTCGTCAAGTTGGCCGAGGTATTTTCCCTTCTCTTCGGACGTCAGGTAAAGCCGGCCGAGGAGCGCCACGTAGTCGACTTCCTCCGGAGTAATCTTCATATTCATCCCTTGGTACGCGGACTGATCCGACGTGTGTGTACGTTTCAGCCGATTGACTCGAACGTAACAAACTACCGCCGACCGCAGCAGCTGTCAAGAACTCAACTGCCCGCGCCGAACGTCCGGCGATGTGGTAAAGACCGGCATGTCGGCGTTCTTGCGTGTATCCCCCGGTCCGTTTCTTCTTCCCGGTCGAAGCTTCTCTACGGATCTTTGCCGGCGAATGTGGTATCCTCAATGAAGAATGCGCTTTCGCACCAACAAGAGAGGCCCCGTCACCGGACGGGTGTTCAGAGGGGATCTCCACCGCAGTGGACCCCGTACCTGGAGGGACTCCGGAGCCGCCCGGCATGACGGTTTGGGGTCGGCACTGCTTGGCAAGTGCACGCGACCCAATGATCGCCGGAAGGAGAGAATCATGGCACACAAGGGGGAAGTGCGAAAACAGGATTTCCTGATAGACCTGCGGTCAGGGATGAGCGACCGGGAATTGATGAAGAAATACAAGCTGACGCCCAGGGGGCTCGGAACCGTTTTCAGGAATCTCGTGAACGCGAATGTTATCGGCTTCGCCGAACTCCTCTCGAGGTCCGGCGGACAACTCAGCCTGCCGGAGGTGATTGCCGAGTACCGGATACGCTCCCGAAAGAAACTGGAGTTTCTGCTCCCAATCGCGGATTCCTCGGAACCCGAAAACACGGGTCTTCTGTACGATGTTGCCGATGACGGCGTGGGAGTCCGCGGATTGACGGCAAGGGTGGGTGATATCATAACCCTCATAATACCCGCCGACGACTATTTCCGGGCCGAACCCATCATATTCGAGGGAGTCTGCCGCTGGGTGGAGGAAGATGCGGACCGCTGGGAAAGCGGGGCGGGATTCCGGATTCTGCGAGTCCTCCGGGGGAGCCTTGCGGAACTGCAGCAGATCATGCGGGACCTGAATCCCGATTTGGACGAAGCGGACGGATAGCTCCGGCAAGGCCTTGAAAGACTCCTTAGTGCGTCTTGGCTCAATTGCGGTTCCGTATTCGCGTAGGCACTCTGCGCCTTCGCAGCGCTGGCCTCCCTCTCCTCGTTGACACCAGGACAATGGTGTAGCATGATTCCGACCATATGACGCGACTGCCCGCAACCATTGCAAATCCCGAGAGACGTGCCATAAGCGGGCCTTTACATCGATCCCACGGAGGAGTCCGACAATGAAAATCGTTGCAGTTCTGGGAAGTCCGAGACCGAAGAGCAACAGTACGGCCTTGACCCGGAAGATTCTGAGTAAAGCCGGGGAACTGGGTGCGGAAACCCAAGAGTTTGTTTTAAACAAGATGGCGTTCAAAGGCTGCCAGGGGTGCGAAACCTGCAAGACGAAATTGGACCGGTGCGTCCTCAAGGACGACCTGACGGAAGTTCTCGATGCCGTCAAGCAAGCCGATGCAGTGGTCCTGTCGAGTCCCATCTATTTCGGCGAGATCTCGGGCCAGTTGAAGTCGTTCTTCGACCGGACCTATTCGTATGTGAATCCGGATTTCAGCAGCCGCGTTCAACCGGGCAAATCCGCAGTCTGCGTGTTCGCACAGGCACAAGCAGATTTGAACCAGTACACCGACGTATTTCCCCGATACGAACGATGGCTCAAACACTACGGATTCACCGATACGCATCAGCTCCGCATGAAC
>JAZDOF010000130.1:0-3551 GCA_043799015.1 Pseudomonadota bacterium
TGCGGAGAATCATTAATGAACCTGGAAAAGATAGACCACATTTGCATAGCGGTTAAAGACTTGGCTCGTGCCGAATCCCGTTTCTCGGAGGTTTTCGGGCTCGAACCCGACGATCGATACGTGGACGACAACGAGAAAATCAACGTGGTGCGATACTACATCGGGGAGGTAGGTCTGGAACTGGTCGCACCGACCGATGAGGACGGAGAAGTCGCCAAGTTCCTTCGAAACCGAGGTGAGGGCATCTTCCTGCTGTCGCTCAAGGTGCCGGACACGGAAGAAGCTTTAGAAGAGCTGAAGACAAAGCCCGTCGAGCTCATCGACCGTTCGCCGCGCAGGTGGCGAGACAGCGGGTTCGCGTTCATTCACCCCAAGTCGTTGTTCGGGGTTCTATTCGAAATCATTGATTGAGCCGTCCGGCGGATCGACCCTTCAATAGCTTTACATTCCCGGTATCGGAGAATTGAAAAAATGGGCGACCGCCGGTCTCGACACGAGATCGTTGACCAATCGTGGAACGACATAGAAGTCATTTGAAGCGTTCTGCCGGCAACAGCCCAAAGCACGAACGCGGGAAACGATACATTGGAAAACAATACGTGTAACTCCGTGACAGCCAAGAACGGGACCCTCATTGCAGCCCTGGCCTTCATTTGTCTTAGCTTGAGCGTAACGTATTATTATAATTGTTATATGATGGTGACATGGGGACCGGTCGACAAATTCAGCGTATACGCGTTCAAGTCATTCTCCAAGGATTTAGATACATACACCAAATACATGGATGCCACCTGGCGACCAAGACTGTTCGCCAACTACCTCGCCGGCTTCGTGATCCCCTTTGATTCGGATCGAGACCTCTTTGCCGATCGAGTTGGTATATGGAGCTCAGCGTGGCTCTTCTTGACCCTTTGCGCTTACATCGCCTGGGACCGGCGCAGGGCTCCTTACCTGATCTTCGGAACCTTTGCCTGCCTTTACTACGCCTTCACGATCATGGCCGACCGCCACATTTACCCGTGGGACATGCCCGCCTTGTTTTTCTACGTGCTTCTCGGCATAGCCGTCCATCGCAGGAATGCCCCGGCCGTCTTTCTAATAGCGGTCATTGGAACCGGATTCAAGGAAACGGTGGCCCTGGGCGGGCTGGCATTCTTGTTTTGGGAAGGTCTTCCGCTTAGGAGGCGTGTGGCATTCGCCTTGGGCACCCTTGCGGCCTGCGGTCTTCTAAAGATCGGGATCGACATATTGACCAAGAACCCCTCCATCGGCATCACAATGCAGTTTTACTCGGACGGCCCATTAGTATTGGATGGAGTGAAGGAAAAGGGAATACTCTACAACTTGGCGGCACTCACGCGACTATACCTAAATCATCCCGTCTTCATCAACGGGGGCACCTTCCTTATCTTCCTCTGCCTGCCGGTCAAGGATCGAGAGGATCTCACGTGGAAAGCGGTAGGCGTCTCGTTTCTCGTCGGCAACCTGTTTTGCGCGGTGATCAACGAGTACCGCGTCTTCCACGAGATGATTCCCGTGTCACTTTGGGCCATCCAGAAGCATTTCAAGCTATTCGACGGGTAGCGACATCGCTCTTCAGCCCCTGTCGGCGATGTATGCGGCAATGAGGTGATCAAGGACCATGTGAACGTCTTCCACCGGGCCGTACTCTCCTTTGTCCGTGGGCACATGGATCGTGTAACGGGCCAGGTCCTTTGCCGTACCGCCGTCAAAACCCACGACGGCCACTGATATTCCCCCGTTCTTCCCAGCGTAATCCAGCGCCCTCAATACGTTTTCCGAGGTTCCGCCGGCGGATATTCCCACAACAACGTCACGAGGAAGCATGAGGTTTTGCAGTTGCCGGATGAAAACCTCTTCGTAACCGAAATCGTTTGCCAGACAGGTGAGGTAGGATACATTCGACGCGAGGCTCACGGCGCGAAAGCGCTTCTTGCCTGCCGGCGAGGCCGACACGCACAAATCATTGGCAAAATGGTTCGCGGTGGCCGCGCTGCCGCCGTTGCCCAGGAAAAAGATGGTATTGCCGTTGTCCCTGGCGGTGATAAACAAGTCTATTACACGTTGCACCATGCCGCAATCCAGGCGCTTGAGCACTTCCGCAAGGTGGTCGAGATATCGTTCCGCGTATTCCGCCGGGGAGTCGGCTTTGGCCGTCTTTTCCTTAAGACTTCCCATTAGGTTCTCCTTACCGATCGATCCGTCAGCCGAGCAAGCGGTTGCGCATACGGGACGCGCGCATCCGTGCGTAGGCCAAGTTGATGGGCAGTATTATCCTCGTATCAAAATTGACGTTGGGGATCTTGCCCATAGCTGAGAGGTAATTGACGTGTTGGCCCACAGAAACCGGACATCCCGCGGCACGAATGTACCGCTTGGAACGATTTAGGAAGCAATGAGCCAACGACCCGGCGATCTTTAGTACCATATCGTTGGTTTTCGAGTTTCTCGCGTCGAAGAGCTCGGGGCCTCGGTACGTCGGTTTGATGGAAACGCGTTCCCCGCCTATGGTCCCTTCCCATTTGCAGCAATCGCCGGCAAATATGACCCGTTCATCATCGGCCAAGTTCAACGGCCCATCCACTTGACCCACTACGTACCTTATCCTGCCCATATGATCGTCCACATCCGGATATGCACCCCTGATAATGTGCATCGCTTCCTGGAGGGCTCCAGGGCAGCCGCCCCAACAGTAATCGCGGGAATGATCCTCCGGAAACCGGCCTACCGTACAACGAAGGGCCTTTGTGTCGGCAAAATAATCGTCGATTCGCTCCAAACAGAATTCAAAGGTTCTTGTCCGTTGTCGCACTTCATCAAGAGGGAAATCGCCCCCGACTTCAATTTCATTCAGATCCACGGGGCCGAATCCGCGCTGGGACGCGTACTTTAGGTGAACAACATCAGTGGGATCGACGTGTACCATATGACAGCAGACCGAATCCACCGCGCACGAATTCACTCCCATGACTATTGCCCCCATGTGAAATGGGGTCGGCGTGAGCATCATCTTTTGGCCGGCGGTAATTGCATCAACCACGTTAAGCCCCGGCCGGATGACTTCTTGTAGATCGGCGATCTTATGTTCAAGATAGGTGTTGTGATCAAGGAGCCTATGTCGATCGTCCTGGATGCCTATGTAGTTCTTCAGACACAACGTTAACCTGGTCCAGGGATGGGCCTTGAATTTCGGCATGTTAATAAGAAAGTCGCATTCCGCTATGGGTTGGGGCACATAAATGAGGTCTCTGAGACGTTCTTTGGCCGTGAGCGTTACAGGGACCTGCTTCGTCTCATCGAAATACGAAGCCCGGACCCCGTGCCGGCGGATGACCTGATCGTATCCCGCCATCTTGAAGCAGAATCTGGTAGGGACCGTAATCCCCGATCTTTCCCCGACCGACAATTCGGTAATCGCTTGGCCTCGGTCTCTCACGGCGCCAAGCACGCCGTCGATGACTTCACTCCGGGTGAACGCGTGGGGAAAAATCTCCGGATGAGCAATCACGCAGTTGGGCTTCAGGATCGTC